>NZ_CP046640.1:2705298-3010597 GCF_017751145.1 Iocasia fonsfrigidae | reverse complement strand
CCGCTGGAAAAATATGGGGTTGTAATAGGATTAATTACTGATGTAACAGCAGAAGAAAAACGCAAGGCAGAGATTGATGATATGAAGCTGTCAGCCCTTAATAAGGCCAAAAGGGTAATACGTGAACAGATGAAAGTTGCCCAGCAGATTGCTGGTTTACTGGGTGAAAGTACAGCAGAGACTAAAGCAACACTTCTTGAATTAATTGATATAATGAATAGAAAAGAGGCGAATACAGGTGAAGATGAAAGTTGACATCGGCATTGCCAGTCTTTGCAAAAAAGGGGAAGAGGTGTGTGGTGATACTACAAAAATAATCGAAGAAAAGGATTCAACTACTGTTATATTATCTGATGGACTGGGTAGTGGTATTAAAGCCAGTATCTTATCAATCCTTTCTACTCAGATAGCTTCCAGGATGCTGGAGAAGAATATTAGGCTGGAAGAAGTATTTACAACAATTGCTGATACACTCCCGATTTGTAAGGTAAGAGGGATTGCTTATTCAACATTATCAATTCTGAAAGTGAAAATAGATGGTAGTGCTCATTTGATAGAATATGATAACCCTTCACTTATGTTAATCAGGGATAATGATATTGTCTCTATCAAGAAGATAAAGAGGAATATAGCAGGTAAAGAGGTATATGAGAGTTTTTTTCAACTCGAATTAAATGACCTGTTATTTCTGATCAGTGATGGGGTTATTAATGCAGGGGTAGGAGGACTCTTTGAACTGGGACTAGGACGCGATCGTTTACTTGATAATATTTTCAAACGCAATCTGACAGAGCAAGCAGCAGATAAGGTTGCTAAGAAGATTATTGGCCTGACAGAGGCCTGTTATATGGGAAAAGCAGGGGATGATTCTACTGCTCTTGTTATTAAATCAAGGAGACCAAGGTCTGCCGTTGTTCTGACAGGTCCCCCTCAGAAAAAGAGATACGATAGTCAGCTAGTAGCTAAATTTCTTGATTATACCAATGCCCAAAAAATAGTTTGTGGTGGGGCTACTGGTAATATGGTTGCCCGGGAACTTGGGTTTGAGATAGAAACATCACTGGATTATATAGACCCTAGTGTACCACCAGTAGCTGACATTGAAGGTATAGACCTGGTAACAGAAGGGATATTAACCCTAAATAAGACAGTGGATAAAATCAAACAATTGTCTGAAGATAATTTTAATGATAATAAGAATGAATTTGATGGTATAAAAGACGGGGCAAGTATTCTAAGTAAATCCCTTTTAAAGGCCGATGAGATTACTTTTCTGATGGGGTCAGCTGTAAATCCAGCACATGAAGAGCTGATGAAGTCACTCCAGTTAAAGCCTAGACCAGTAATAATCGGTAAATTAGTTAATCTGCTTCGTAAACATGGAAAAGAAGTAAATATAGAGAGATATTAGGGGGTTAAGTAGATGAGTGAAAAGATAAGTGTAGAGGTTTGTGTTGGTACCTCCTGTCACTTGATGGGAAGTAATTTGATTATGGAATGTCTGGATAGACTGGCAGACAATATAAAGGAAAGAATTGACTTAAGGTATGTACAGTGTATGGATAGGTGTGGTAAGGGTCCAAATGTGCGAATAGCCGGTGTACTGTTGGATAAGGTTACACCTGAAACTGTTGTTGAGGAGATTAAAAAAAGTTTAATATAAAGCTAAGGTGGTGAAATAAAATGGCTGAAGTCATTTCAGAAGTAACCAAGATACGCCGGAGGGTCCTTACAGAGGTTGCTGCTTTAATATTTAATAATAGATTAGTTGAAGATGTTGAGGGCTTACCAAAGAAATTAACAGATGAAGGCTTAACAAGTTACCGTTGTTGTCAATATAAAGAACAGGCGATTCTTCAAGAAAGAATTAAACTTGCTTTAGGGATAGATATTACAGCAGAAGATAGTAAGAAGAGGCTTGAGGAATTGGCCAGGAATGTACTTGATCAACCAGTAGCAAGAAGTGATAAACCATATATTACTTTGATTGAGGAGGCCTGTGACCATTGTTCAATAGATAAGATGTTTGTTACTAATGCCTGTCGTAACTGTGTAGCCCATAATTGTGTTAATAGCTGTCCCCGGGATGCAATCAAAATAGTTGATAACAGGGCTTTTATAATCAGAGAAAAGTGTATTGAATGTGGCCTATGTGCTAAGGCCTGTTCCTATGGTGCAATAGTAGAGATAGAACGTCCCTGTAGTAGGGCCTGTGCTGTTGATGCAATAGTATCCGGAGATAAGGCCAGTGCTGCTATTGAAGAAGGCAATTGTGTTGAGTGTGGTGCCTGTATTGTTGCCTGTCCCTTTGGTGCTATTTCATACAGGTCTGAAATAGTAAATGCCATTAAAATGTTAAGGCATAGTCAATCAGAAACAGTTGCTCTGGTAGCCCCATCATTTATTGGGCAATTTGGACCAGGAGTAGACTGGGATGTACTTAAAGAGGGTTTAAAAAAGCTTGGGTTTACCAGGGTTGTTATGGTAGCAGCTGGTGCTGATGAGGTAATTAGAGAAGAAAGCAGGGAATTGCTGGAAAATATAGAATTTAATAAAGGTGTTACCTTTAATTCTTGCTGTCCTTCTTTTAAAAATTTAATAAATAAACATTACCCAGAATTAACCGCTGGTATCTCTACTACTGAGTCACCTATGCTTAAAACTGCTAGACTGCTTAAGAAGTCGGGTGATGATGATATTAAAAATATATTTATTGGTCCCTGTCTGGCGAAAAAGGGTGAAGCGATAAGAGAAAGTAATGGTCTAATAGATGGAGTGCTTACCTATGAAGAGATTGCTGCTGTTTTAGTAGGGGCAGGTATTAATCTGGCTAAACTGGGTGGTGAAAAGTCCAGAAGAGATAATAATCTTGAAAATCCCTCTATTGATGCCTTGAATTTCTGTGCTGCTGGAGGGGTTAGTAAGGCTATTTTAAATAGTATGGAAAGAGATGGGTTACAGGTTAAAACTGCTGCTGGAATAAGGGATTGTGATAAATTATTAAAACAAATTTCCAGAGGGGTATTTAAAATAGATTTTATGGAAGGAATGGGCTGTCAGGATGGTTGTATAGGTGGGCCTGGTACCATGACAGGTCCGGCTAAGGCCAAGGGACTTTTAAAGAAGATGAGCAGAGAGGTGGAGATGAATGTCTAAAAAGAAGGAGAAGCCAATAGCAGTAAGTGTTATTAAAAGACTGCCTGTCTATTACCGCTTTCTTACTACATTACATTCAAAAGGGGTTGAGAGAATATCCTCAAGTGAATTAGCGGAAAAATTGGGTGTTACTGCTTCTCAGATAAGACAGGATCTAAGTCAGTTTGGTAATTTTGGTCAACGGGGGTATGGCTATAGAGTTGCTAATTTAAAGGAGGCAATTGCTAAGATACTTGGTTTAGATAATCAAATGGATATGGTGCTTGCCGGGGCTGGAAACCTTGGTAAGGCAATTATTAATTATCCTAATTTTAAGAGAAGGGGGTTTTATATTAAAGGAATATTTGATGTAAATCCAGAGCTTATTGGGCAGGAGGTTGCTGGTCTTCTTGTTCAGGATATCAGTCTGCTGGCTGACTTTTTGACAAATAATAGGATAGATATCGGTATTATTACTACACCACCAGAGAGTGCTGTAGATGTTGCAGATATCTTTGTAAGGGGGGGGATAAGGGGTATCTGGAATTTTGCTCCAGTTAGTTTAAACTACAGTGGAAAGGTACTGGTTGAAAATGTGCACATTAGTGAGAGTCTATTGACACTGTCATATATGATTGATGAAAAATTTGGGTCAAAATCATAAGGTATATAAGAAAATAAGTGGAGGGATGAAAAGATGACTACTAGTACTGCAAAAAGGATTGCTACTCTTAAGGAAAATGAAACAGTTGAGGAAATGGTTGATAGATTAGTCAGGAAGGCGGTCAGGGCGGGTGAAGAATATAAAAAACTGAGTCAGGATAAAATCAATGAGATAACTAAAAGAATGGCCCTGGCAGGGGTAGATAAGCACATTGAACTGGCCAGGATGGCTCATCAGGAAACTGGTATGGGGGTTTATGAAGATAAGATTACCAAAAATCTTTTTTCATCTGAATATGTCTATCATGATATTAAATATGAAAAAACAGTTGGAATTATATCAGAAAATCCAGCTGAAAATTATCAGGAGGTAGCTGAGCCAATTGGGGTTATTGCTGGTCTTACACCAGTAACCAACCCTACTTCTACTACTATGTTTAAGTCATTAATCTGTGCTAAAACAAGAAACCCTATTATCTTTAGTTTCCATCCGACTGCCTTAAAATGTAGTATAGAAGCAGCCAGGGTAATGAAAGAGGCAGCTGTTGCAGCAGGTGCACCGGAGGATTGCATTCTCTGGATAGAAAAACCTTCCTTGGAGGCTACTAATTATTTGATGAAACACCAGGATATTCATCTGATACTGGCTACAGGTGGGTCTGGTATGGTTAAATCAGCTTATTCCAGTGGTAAACCTGCCCTTGGTGTTGGTCCTGGTAATGTTCCCTGTTATATTGAAAAAAGTGCTAACCTTAAACAGGCAGTAGCTGACCTTATTTTAAGCAAAACCTTTGATAACGGCACTATCTGTGCCTCAGAACAGGCAATTATTATAGATCAGGATGTTGCTGATGAGGTCAAAGACCTGATGAAAGAGAATAATTGTTACTTCCTTAATAAAAATGAAATAAAGAGTTTATCCAGGATAGCTATAAATCAAGAAAAAAATGCTATGAGTCCTGCTGTTGTTGGTCAATCTGCTGCCAAAATTGCCAGGATGGCTGGGATTAAGGTGCCAGAGGATACCAAGATACTGATTGCTGAATTAGAGGGTGTTGGTCCTGATTATCCTTTGTCCCGTGAGAAGTTAAGTCCTATTCTGGCCTGTTATGTGGTAAAAAACTATCAGGAGGGTATTAAACGTTGTGAAGAGATGACAGAATTTGGAGGATTAGGTCATTCAGCGGTTATTCACTCTAATGATAGAGAGGTTATTAATAAATTTAGTGAACGTATCAGAACAGGGAGGCTGCTGGTTAATTCACCTTCTTCACATGGTGCTATTGGAAATATCTATAATACTAATAACCCTTCACTAACTTTAGGCTGTGGTTCAATGGGTAGAAACTCAACAACTGATAATGTTAGTGTTAAGAACCTATTGAATATTAAGAAGGTAACTATTCGTAAGGAAAGGATGAAGTGGTTTAAGGTTCCACCAAAACTATATTTTGAATATGGTTCTTTACAATACTTAAGCAAATTAAAAGGTAAGACTGCCTTTATTATCACAGACCAGACCATGGTCGACCTTGGTTTTGTTGATAAGGTGGCCTATCAGCTAGATAAAGCAGATATAGCAATGGAGGTTTTTTCTGATGTGGAGCCTGATCCATCTGTCGAAACAGTGCAGCGTGGCTGTCAGGCTATGGAAGATGTTGAACCTGACCTTATTATTGCCCTTGGTGGTGGTTCAGCAATGGATGCTGCTAAAGGAATGTGGTTGTTTTATGAACACCCGGATATTAAATTTGATGATTTAAAACTTAAGTTTATGGATATCAGAAAGAGGGCCTTTAAGTTTCCAGCCCTGGGGAGGAGAGCGACTTTTGTAGCTGTTCCTACCACTTCCGGTACAGGGTCAGAGGTTACCGCTTTTTCAGTAATAACAGATAAAAAGAAGAATATAAAATATCCATTGGCAGATTATGAACTTACTCCAGATATAGCTGTTATTGATCCGGAACTGGTTATGACTGTACCAGCCTCTGTAACTGCTGATACAGGTCTGGATGTTTTAACACATGCTATTGAAGCTTATGTGTCTGTGATGGCTTCTGATTATACAGATGCTCTGGCAGAGAAGGCTATTAAGTTAGTCTTTAAATATTTACCAAGGGCATATAAAGATGGTAGTGATAAAGAGGCCAGAGAGAAAATGCATAATGCTTCCTGCCTTGCCGGTATGGCCTTTACTAATGCCTTTCTGGGGATTAATCATAGTATGGCACATATTCTTGGTGGTAAGTTCCATATACCACACGGCAGGGCAAATGCTATTCTACTTCCTCATGTTATTAAATATAATGCTGGTAAACCAAGTAAACTGGCGGCTTTTCCACAGTATGAATATCCCAAGGCTGACCAGAGGTATGCTGAGATTGCAGAAATGTTGGAGCTGCCCGCAGATACCAGTGAAAAGGGAGTTGATAGCCTGATCAAAGCTGTAAAAGACTTGATGAAAGAAGTAAAGGTGCCCTTAAGTTTAGCAGAGGCTGGTGTGGAAAAGAAAGAGTTTGAAAAGGAACTGGATGATATGGCAGACATTGCCTTTAATGACCAGTGTACTGGTACTAATCCCAGAATGCCGCTAGTAACGGAGCTAAAAGAGGTCTACCGTCAGGCTTATGGTTCTTAAACATACTTAGAATTAATAATAATCTATAGTAAAAAGGCATCCTGCAATAGGGTGCCTTTTTTAGAAAAATTGTTTGAAATTATTTGTCCCAAAATAAGCTTATACTTTTGTCTTACTTTGCTTAGATGTATTGTAGAAGATGTCTGTAGATTATTAATGATAGGTTATTTAAAAGAAAGCTAACTAATTATAACACTAGAAAAAACCAAGGATTTTAAAACCAAGATATTTTTCTGTATCATCATCAGATACAGCAACACCAATCATAGGAACAAAATGAATTTGCTGTGCCATACCTATTTCAAAAGATAATTCATAGCCATAGGCTGATTCTTCATTATCTAAATCAGTATCATTAAAGTAGTCAACGAAAACACTAGCATAAATATCACCAATAAAGATATTTGGATTCCATAACCCCTTTTTTATTTCTGCTAATTTGTAAAGATATTCAAGGCTCCCCTGGTAACCATTATCAAAATCGTCAAAATCAAAACCCCTAATATCAGCATCTTTTTCAAAATCTTCGAATTTACTTCCTTGGAAAATAATACTACTATTATCAAATAAATAACTGTAATTCAATTCACTATTAACACCATCACTATTAACGTTAGTTTGTAAATAAAGTGCTAGATTTTGTCTAACTGAAGGTAAAAGAAACCTTATGCCTGGAATAGCATCTTCACTAAAATTAGTATTATAATCTAAGATTACATTTGAAGATAAAGGGAGAAATAAATCTAATTTTGTCTCTCTTTCCTCGTCATCATCATCTGGTGTAGCATGACTTATAGTAAATGGTAATAACATTTGTGAGTTGAAATAATAATCTAATCCATCATCAGAATAGTCTATCGAATAGGAATTTAAACCCAATGCATCTTGTCCAGCCAATAAAGATGGGAAAAGTCTTATATTTGGTTTAAGCAAATAACTTAAGCTTTTAGACAATCCATTTCCTTCTTTTATTTCAATATCTAAATCAGCTAAGTCAACATCGCTTTCAACATTTTCCGTTTTGGGTATTGGTACTGGTTCATAATTTAAAGGAGTTTTATATAAGTTGATTTCTTCAGCAGAAATTGAAGTAAAATAAAGATTATCTTTATAATCAAGTGCTTGAATACCTCTTATCGAGTTATTACCATCAGTAAATTCAACTAATTTCTTTTTGTATAAATCATATTGATAGGTAGTAGTAAATCCTTGGTAGTTACTATTATAATAAAGTTTATCTCCTATTAGGTTCATATTTGCTTCAGCATAAGGAGTATCAATAATTGCTTCTAAAGATAGATCGTCAATATTTAAATATTTTATGCCATAAGAACCGACAGCTTCTTTACTAACTACAATAAATTTATCTTGATAAGATTTCATTTCGCTAATAAGCTCTAACGTAATCCCTATTTTTTGCTTGTCTTTATTACTATATTTCCATATTTCTGAACCGTATTTATCCTTATTTTTCTTGGCATAAATAATTATTTCATCATCTAAAACAGTGAAATCATTAAAATCATCTTTTAATATTTTTTGTATTTGGTTTGTTTTCAAGTCATAACTATGTAAAATAGCATTTTCTCCTGATTTATCAAGAAGAGAAAAATATAATTTGTTGTTTACTATTTGAATCATACCATTCCAGGGTTCAGAAAAAGTTTTTAAAATTCTTTCTTTATTATTCTGCAAATCATATTCTACTAAGTTATATAATTCAAAATATCTGAAAGGTCCTGGAGTAATGCGTTTAACTTTAAAATAATATAATTTTTTCTTGGCATAATTTAAACCATAAATACTTCCACCTAGTTTATTTTTAACGACCGCTGTTCCACTTATTTTCCAATCTTTATATTTGTTTGTTTCATTTAACTGCCATTCTTCAAATAATTGTGGAAAGGTTTTACCATATATTTTTTTTGCTGCTTTATCGATACCTAGAGCAGGGAAGAAATCTCCTATTATAGGTGTCCAGTAATATGACCCATATTCGTTAAAAAATTGGGTGATTTTCTCTTCACCATAAGTTGCTGCTAAATATTTAAAGAATTCTCCACCATAAAGATAATATTGTCCGAAAGGGAAATGATTATGCCCATAATTGGCTTCTAAAATAGATGGTAATTTGCCCTCGGCTGCTTTACTTGCTATAAAGGTATCAAAATATCCACCATTTAATCTCCCTTCATAAGGGCTGACTTGTGATTCACTATATACAGTAATTCCTTCCATCATCCACAGTGGGATATGGATATTTGGTGAAAAATAATTACCAAATATTTTAGTTAAGGAAGATGCTGTTCCACTGCTATTAGTCATTTGAGATATATGTGTATACTCATGGACACTGACCAGTCTTAACCAGCTATCATAACTTATCATATTTGAAAAAAGCTCTGGATTACAAGTGAAAATGCTAATTTTAACAGATATAGGGTCAGCTTCACCATCAGTTAATAAGCCGCTATCCTGAATTACAATGCGTGTTTTAATCTTATTATCATTACCTGTGAGTGTATCCACTTTAGATTTATATTTACTTAAATAATAGAGAGTTTCTTTGGCCTGAGCTTCATACCCTTGAGGATAAAAGATAATAAAATCATCTGTTTCATAAGTCTTCCAATCAGAAATAGATGTAGCCAATCCTATTGATGAAACAGGTATTATTATCAAAAACAAATAAAAAAATAGAAATAATATTCTTTTCAATGTAAAATGCCCCCTTGCAATTTTCTTGGTTTCAATATACAAATACTGCTACATTATACTATTTAATATGAAAAGAGGTCAAGTAGATTCCCCCTGACATTAAATTTTATTGATTTTAATTTCCAGTAAATTTATTTATTCCTTCACTTCATTATTTTATTATTTTTTTTATAGTCCCTTTATAGTGATTTTAATAATACAAGATAATTATTAATTCTTAACCTAAATACCATATTGTACATTTCAGAGTATATCAAGAGTATAACTAATTAATCCATTTTTTTATAGTTACTTTAGACACCAAATTACATATTACTTAAGTAATATTTTAAAATCTTTTCCTGGATGATATAATCTAAACAGAAGTTTTAAGGAGGAGAACTTAATAAATGATAAACCGGAGTAAATATTTAACAAATAATAAGTATATTAAAATAATACTTCTTTTTTTCATTCTATTAATAACATATTATCAGATTTGTAATAATTTAAATTATATTCAAATAATAATATTTTCTATCTTATTTTTATTATTAATAACAAATGATTTCTTAAGAAATACTAATGAAAGAGTGATAAATGAATGGTACTATTATTCACTTGATTTATCTATAATTCTAGTAGCTATATTAAGTTACTTAGCACCTGATTTATTAATAGTGGGTTATTATTATATTTTTAAAATAAATGAAATTTTTTATATCAAGACAAAAAAAAAGCAACTATTTCTGTTACTCTATAGTATTTTACTTTTAATTATAAATTTTTTTGATCCTGATAGGGAAAAACTTAATATTTATGAAAGGCTAATCGAGACTGGAATATCATTCTTTTGTTATTTTAGTATTGCTTATATGATATATATATCATTCTATACATATAAAGAAAGAAGAAACGAAAAAACTAAATGAAAAATTAAAACTATCAAATATAAAATTACATGAATACTCACAAAAAATTGAAGAACTTTCTATTGCCAGAGAAAGGGAAAGGGTTGCTCAGGAAATTCATGATTCTTTAGGACATTCATTGATGGCCCTAATAATGCACCTGGAATTCGCAGAAAAAACCTTTACTAGTAATCCGGGAAAAGCACAAAAAGTTATTATAAAAGCAAGAAGTATTGCAAAATCTAGTACATCCAAATTAAGGGAGGCTGTTAATGCACTAAAGGAAGAACGCAATATTGAAAGCCTAAGAAATTCTATAAATGAACTTATAGATAAATTTTCAACATTAGGTGATATAAAAATTGATTTAATAATGAAGGAAGATTTAGAATCCTTAAATCCTAGCTTTAAGCTTTGTATCTATAAAACGATTAGGGAAAGTTTAACAAATGGGATAAAACATGGGAAAGCAACATTATTTAAACTGAAATTATTTATAGAAAAAAATAATTTAATATTAATAATTAAAGATAATGGTGTGGGTTGTGATAAAATTACTATGTCAAATGGTTTAAAGGGGATAGAAAACAGGATAAAAAATTTAGGTGGTTATGTTGACTTTGACAGCTATAAAAATGAAGGTTTTTTAATAAAAGCAAAAATTCCTATATACCAGAAAATATAAAATTATATGGTATGAGTTAATTATTCTTAAAATATAGAGGGGGGCAAAATAATATATGATTAACACAATAATTGTCGATGATCAGCAAATTGTAAGAGATGGTATAAAAATGATACTAAGCCTTGATAATAAAATAAATATTATAGGGGAAGCAGAGAATGGTAAACAGGCCCTTGAAATGATACCTGAAAAGATTCCTGATGTTGTCCTTATGGATATCAGAATGCCTGTAATGGACGGAGTTAAGGCAACTAAACTGATTAAAGAAAAGTATCCTGATATAAAAATAATCATTTTAACTACTTTTAATGAGGATGAGTTTATATTTAACGGACTAAAAAACGGGGCTGATGGCTATATCTTAAAAGATTCCGATTCTGATGTTCTAATTGATGTTATTAAAACAGCTTATAAAGGAAATGTCCTACTCAATCCCGATGTTACTAAAAAAATTTTAAAGTCATTAAATAATAATGCCCATAATGAAAATGAAGATTTAAAGAAAGATAATAAATTTCAATTATTAACAGATAGAGAGTTGGATGTTGCTAAATTAGTTGCTGAAGGTAAGAGTAATAAATCTATTTCTGAAAAACTATTTTTGACAGTAGGAACTGTGAAAAATTATGTTACAAAAGTTTTGGAAAAATTAGAATTACAGAACAGAACTGAACTGGCACTATATATAAATCAAACAAATCTGTAACTAGAGTCACGGTATTTAAGGGATATATAATCACAGGTATACGAACACACTCTAGAAAAAGAAGTAATAATAAATTTTGACAGTTTTGAAGCAGGCTTAAAGGTCTGCTTTTTTTATACTATTATTATTTATTTTAGAACATCACATTTGTGTTTAATAATGCATAGTATATAAGGTAAATTTTTGTAGGAGGGGTTAGCTATAAATGAATAATATATCATCTGAAGTTTTAAAAACAGATCTCCTTATTATAGGGGGTGGTACTGCCGGCTGTCTAGCAGCAGTTAGGGCCAGGGAGCTTAACCCTGAACTGGATGTCCTAATACTGGAGAAGGCTCATATAGCGCGTAGTGGTTGTCTGGCAGCAGGTATGAATGCTATTAATGCCTATATAAATCCCGGTGAGACCCCGGAGAGTTTTGTGAAATATGTCAGGGCAGATGCTATGGGATTAGTTAGGGAGGATTTAGTATTGTCAATGGCCGAAAGACTTAATGAAGTAGTACAAAGGGTAGAGAGCTGGGGTCTCCCCATTGAAAAGGATAAGGATGGCAATTACATATCCAGGGGAAGATGGAATATCAAGATAAATGGTGAATCATTAAAACCGATTATTGCTAATAAGGTAATTGAATATGGGGCAAGGGTGATAAACAGGGTATTGGTTACTAATTTGTTGTTAGATGATGGCAAAGTAGTAGGAGTTATGGGTTTTGGGGTTAGAACTGGTATTTTCTATGTAGTTCAGGCCAAGGCAGTAATTATTTGTACTGGTGGGGCAGCTGGTATATATAAACCGAATAATGATGGTTCATCACACCATAAAATCTGGTACTCCCCTTTTAATACAGGGGCTGGTTATGCAATGGGTATCAGGGCAGGGGCGGAGATGACGTCCTTGGAAATGAGGTTTATTGCCTTAAGGACAAAAGATGTTATTGCACCTACTGGTACACTTGCCCTGGGTTTCGGCGCTAGTCAGATTAATTCCAGAGGTGAGCGTTTTATGGCTGCCAGGTATGGACATATGGGTGCTGAAGGTGCACCAACACCACTGCGGGTTTATGGTCCAACCCAGGAAATGAAGGAAGGCCGAGGGCCGGTATTTATGGATACAACCCATCTTAAGGAAGAAGATATATATGAGTTGAAAAAAAGTTATTTAAATATGTATCCAGAACTGGTATTATCCTGGGCAGCAAACAACTTTAACCCTGGTAGTGAACCAATAGAAATACAGGGGACAGAACCATACTTGGTAGGTGGTCATACACAGTCTGGTTACTGGATAGATAAAAACAGGCAGACTACTATTGAAGGGCTTTATGCAGCAGGTGATGTAGCAGGTGGAGCCCCCTATAAGTTTGTCAGCGGTTGTTGGGCTGAAGGGTTTATAGCAGCAGAGCATGCTGTAGAATATGTGGCAGGGTGTAATGATATTCAAGAAGAGTCTAATAATACCGTAGTAGATATGGAGATGAAAAGGGTATATAGGCCTATAGAAAATAAAGATGGTGTTAAAGCAGAGGAGATGGAAGAACGATTACAGAAGATTATGGATGAGTATGCTGGTGGTGTTAGTAAATATTATGAAATGAATGAGAGTGAATTACTGCTTGCCTTAAACAAAATCAATCATTTAAGATCCCAAGTGAAATATCTAATTGCTGAGGACTATCACCAGTTAATGAACTGCCATGAAGTAATTGATAGGATAGATATTGCAGCGGTTTTAATTAAGCATCTCCTTTATCGCAAGGAAACAAGATGGCCGGCATATCAAAGCAGGGTAGATTTCCCCAATCTTAATGATAGAGAATGGTTAAAGTTTGTTAATAGCAGGCTTGTTGATAATGAGATAGAAATCATAGAGAGGCCCTACAGGAAGTTAGTTTCTGGTGACCGTTATGTTCCTTAATAATGATTAAAAGGGGGTATGATGATGAGTATTAAGATAGATTATGAGTTGTGTAGTGGGTGTGGTACACAAGATGAACCACCTTGTATCAAATATTGTCCTGGTGACCTGATTGCAGTTGATTCTGAAAAAGAAAAGCCATACATAAGGAGTGAACGGGACTGCTGGGATTGCATGGTATGTGTTAAAGCCTGTCCCTTTAATGCTCTTGAGACCAGGCTGCCCTATCAGCTGGCCAGTTATAAGGCAAGTCTTAAGCCACAGGTTTACCAAGGCAGGATAGTCTGGCAATTGAAGGATGCCAGGGGAAAAGAAGAGGTTTTTGAACTTAAAACAAGTGGTTGAAATCCAATTAAATATTAGGAAATTTTAGAGGAATTAACAAATTCTTATTGAATAAATAAAAGGGGTGGAGGGATATTACAAACTAAAAGGGGGAGTTATAATCAATTTAATATTATTATCTTTAGTTTCAATATTACCGGGAATTTTATGGGTCTGGTATTTCTACCGTCAAGATAAATATGATCCAGAACCGACTAATCTAATAATACGTGATTTCCTCTGGGGTATAGTGATTGTTTTGCCAGCTAGTTTACTCGAATCACCCTTTGGGGGGTATGTTACTCCACAAACACCCTTATTGATACTTTTTTTGAGTACTATCTTTGTAGTTGGTCTTGTTGAAGAAGGACTAAAATCATATACGGTTTACAGGCTCCATTATAATCATCCTGATTTTGATGAACCAGTAGATGGAATTATCTATGGTGTAACAGTTGGTCTTGGCTTTGCTGCTTTTGAAAACTTAGTCTATGCGACATTATTTGGTCTGAGTGTTGGTTTATCAAGGGCAGTTTTGACCAGTCTGGCACATGCCTCTTTTACTGGGATTTTTGGCTATTACTTGAGTAAGGCTAAGGAGAGACAGGATAGGTCATTGATCTGGTTTGGTTTTGTACTGGTTACTTTTTTCCATGGATTATATGATTTTCTGGTGATAGGAGGATTTATAAGTACATTTTATACTATTATAATTATTGTAGCTTTACAGCTTTATTTAGCTTCATTAATTAGAAATACAACTGAAAGGTCACCTTTTAAGTAAAACTAGTAAAAATGTCTCCGGTTTTAATCCGGAGGCAGTTTTATGTTATAAAATAGGGGGGGAGAAGTTGATGAAGGACAGATATGATGTTGTGATAGTAGGTTCAGGGCCGACTGGAATATTTACTGCCCTTGAATTAGTTGGAAAAGAGGAAAGCCTGGATATAATGATATTAGAAAAAGGGAATAATTTGGCTCAAAGGTCGTGTCCGATGGATCAAAAAGGGACTGCCTGTCTCAGGTGTGATAGTTGTTCAATTGTATCGGGCTGGGGTGGAGCAGGGGCTTTTAGTGATGGTAAACTAAGTTTATCACCAGAGATAGGTGGTAATCTGCATAAATATATAGGCAGGGATAGATTGGAAGAAAAGATTACTTATGCAGATAGTATCTATCTTAAATATAATGCTCCTGACAGGATTTTTGGTGTTGATCAAGAAAGGGTTGAAGAGATTAAGGCTGAGGCGACTAAAGCCCAGTTAAAGTTTATACCAGCCAGACTGCGTCATCTGGGAACTGGTTATAGTCAGAAGGTTTTACAGGAGATGCAGGATTATCTTCTTAATAGTGGTGTTGAAATTAAATTTGGTGTAAATATAATAGAATTATTAGTTGATAATGAGCAGGTTGTAGGTGTAAGGAGTGAAAATGGAGAAACCATAAAAGCTAACTTTGTGGTAACTGCTCCCGGGCGTGAGAATGCGGAATGGTTGAGTAAAGAGGCCGGTAGACTGGGAATAGAGATGGCCATAAATCCAGTAGATATTGGTGTCAGGGTAGAATGTCCTGCAGTAATAACCGAAGAATTGACTAATAGTATTTATGAATCAAAGCTTATTTACCAGACACCTACTTTTGATGATAGGGTTAGGACATTCTGTATGTCCCCCTATGGACAGGTAGTAAATGAAAATAATCAGGGTTTAATTACTGTGAACGGTCACAGTCATGCTGAAATCAAAACTGAAAATACTAACTTTGCTCTGCTGGTAAGTAAGACATTTACTGAACCATTTCATGAACCAATTACCTATGGTAAAGATATTGCCAAACTGGCCAATCTCTTAGGCGGTGGGGTATTAGTTCAGCGGCTAGGTGACCTTTTAGACGGTCATCGTTCAACACCAGAACGGATCAAGAGGGGGATAACAGAACCAACCCTGAAAGAGGCAACACCAGGGGATCTGAGTCTTGTTTTACCTTACCGTCATTTAAGGGATATTATAGAGATGATTGAGGCTCTGGACAAACTTGCCCCTGGTTTATATAGTAGGGATACCCTTTTATATGGTGTGGAAGTTAAATTTTATTCATCAAGATTAAAGGTTGATAAAAATATGGAGACAAAGTTTAGGAACCTTTATGTCGGTGGAGATGGTGCCGGGATTACCAGAGGGTTAATGCAGGCTTCTGTATCTGGTATTATAATCGCCAGGTCTATTCTGGAGAAAGTTTAGTAAGGGGGAGAAGGAAATTTATCAATGTAGTAAATATTATCAAGATATCAATTTTAGCAGGGCAGTAGTAGAAATATATTCTATTTTATATGATTATTTTGGTCCACAGCACTGGTGGCCAGCAGAGAGCCCTTTTGAAACTATTATAGGGGCTATTCTGACTCAAGCTGTGAGCTGGAGAAATGTTGAAAAGGCTATTGATAATTTAAGGGAGGCAAACCTTTTAAAACCTTCAGCCATAAAAAAGATTCAGCAGGATAGGCTGGCTGACTTAATTAAGCCTGCTGGATATTATAATATGAAGGCCAAAAAACTAAAGTCTTTTGTTGATTTTCTATATAATAATTATGCTGGTCATTTAAATAAGATGTTTAAAGTAGACCTTCCAGTACTGCGTAAAGAGTTACTGGATGTTTATGGTGTTGGTCCTGAGACTGCTGATTCAATCCTACTTTATGCTGGTAAATATCCTATATTTGTTATTGATGCCTATACCAAACGAATTTTAAGTAGAATAGGATATATACCTGATGATATTGTTTACCATGATTTACAGGCAAAAATTATGAGTGTTTATCCAGCAGATGTAGTTAAATATAATGAATACCATGCCTTATTGGTTATACTGGCTAAAGAATATTGTAAGAAATCTGCCCCCGATTGTAAGAACTGTCCTATAATGGAGAAATAGAAGATATATTTTCTTCACTTAGTGTGTGTTTGAAAAGATAAATAGGGGATATATAATCCACGGCGGGTATATACTGATACTTTTCGAACAGACTTTTGAACAGACTCTTAAAGTGTCTTAATTTAAGGGTTGATTTTATTCTTATTATGACAAAAGTTACATGATAAGATGTTTAGAGTTAAAGTTATCCACATAAATATCCACATATTAACAGGGCAGTAATAAAGAAGGATTTTTTCAACTTAAAGGTTTAGGTAAGTTTTATTTCGTATCCAGACTTTAAATTGAAGTATCACTTAGCCCGGCGGGCTGAAAATAATAAGCCTGAACTGGTTTCAATTAAAATGATCAATGAAAGTGGGGATAGTATAGGCAGTTATAATCTTAAATATGGAGAAGGTTTTTCTGACTATACTGTAGAGTAAGCTTGAATCCGGGTAGATAAAAGGGGCTGCTTATTTTCAAACAGCCCCTTTTAAAAATTGATATTTAATACTTAACAGAAAGACCTGCAGTAAAGCGGAAACCGCTGAGTTCTACATCACCATCAATATCGGATTCAAGCCAGGATTCTATATCATCTTCAAGTTCAACATCAATATCAGCTTTTCTATAACCAGCATTGGCCATGAAGGAGAGGTTATCTCTTATGGGATACTTAAGATCTACTGCCAGGATATAACCGAGTCCGTCTCCCTCAAATAATGTTATATCACTACTATCGGAATAACCATATTCCCCATATGAATAGCTGCCACTTGTTTCTAAATCATACTTAACAATTGAACCGCTGAAAGATAGATAGTCATTAACCCGGAAGACTATCTCTCCATAAGGACCGGCTAGTTCAATTTCTTCTTCAAGGTCAAGACTGTAAAATTCTTCTGAATTAAATTTAACCTTACCACCTAATGATAAATCTGCTTTGACAGAATCGTAACCTAAACCAGCTGCCAGCTTATCATTAAACCAGTAGCGAGCACCAGCATAAAACCCTGCTCCGTTATTGCCGTCAATATCAAGATTAATTTCATCTGGAGACTCATCATAGTCATTATCGATTTTCCATTCAGTATCCATTTCTAGTGTGTTATAGGTGAGTCCACCTACTAATTCCAATCCTTTTGCTGATATGGTAATAGACATTAGTAGAATAAAAATAAATGTTAATAAATAAGTCTTTTTCATTGAAACACCCCCTTGATTAATTTGTTTAATATATATTTGTTTAGGGAGGTGTTTATGACAGGGAAAATTATATTTAAAAGAAAAAAGACCTTTCCGGAAAGGAAAGGTTACTATACTTATGGTCCGGCTGCCCGGATTTGAACCGGGGACCTCTTGCTCCCGAAGCAAGCGCGCTACCAAACTGCGCTACAGCCGGATAAAAATATTGATTTATAGTTGTTGAAGATAAAAGAAAACTGTGCTATAGGCAATTTGCTTTTATATTATACCAGAAATATTTTGGATAATCAATCCCTTGACAAAAAGGAATATGTGTGTTATATTCTTTAATATATTAAAGTATTAAAATAATAAAGGAATGATGTCAAATGCCCAGTAATATATTGAAATCACCGCGGGGAATGAGGAGTTATCTGCCGGAAACTGCGGTTGAATTAGAAGAGATAGAGGGAAATATACGCCAGACTTTCAGGCTCTGGGGGTATCAGCCTTTTATTACCCCAACACTTGAATACTATGAGGCTTTAACTGTTGGTATGGGTTCAAGACTTAAAAAGGAATTATATAAATTTATAGATTATGAGGGAAATATTCTCACCCTGCGGCCAGAGCTTACAGCACCTATTGCGCGAACAATTGCTGCCAGGGTAGGTGAGATGACTTTACCAGGGCGTTTTTCTTATAGTGCCTCTGTTTTTCGTTATGATGAACCCCAGACAGGTAAGAATAGAGAGATATATCAGATGGGTGTAGAATTAATTGGTGAAGGGGAGAGTAAGGCAGATGCCGAAGCCCTTATCCTGGCTATTGAGGCAATCCTCAAGACAGGTTTGAGGGATTTCAAGTTTGATATAGGCCATACAGGTTATTTAGATGGAATTATTGAAGAATTGAAGTTGGATAGAGAAGAGATTGATCAAATTAAAACATATCTAAATGGAAAGAATATAGTTGGTTTGAATAATTACATTGAGAAACTGGGGATAGCTAATAAAGACCTTCTTTATAAGCTGCCGGGGCTCCGCGGAGGCAAGGAGATTCTCAATAAAGCCGGGGATATGGTAAGTAATAACAGGTCAAGGGAGGCCCTGCAAAATCTACGTGATATTTATGCCTATGTGGCAGACTATGGTCTGGCAGATTATCTGACTTTTGATTTAGGACTTATTAGAGGTTTTGATTATTATACCGGTGTAGTCTTTGAGGGTTTTACAGAAAAGCTTGGTTATACAATCTGTGGTGGTGGGAGATATGATAATCTTATCAGACAATATTGTCAAAGAGATATCCCGGCCATTGGCTTTGCTATTGGTCTGGAGAGGGTTAGACTGGCTTTAAAAAAACAGTCATACCATTTCCAGGAAGACAAAATTGATGATTTATTTCTTTTTCCAGCTGACAAAAGGAAATTAGCCTTGGCTACAGCCAGGACTATGCGGGAGAAAGGTTATATAATTATCCTGGAGGAGAGGGATAAATTTAGTACTGAATTGATTGAATATGCCGGAGAGATGGGAACAGGGAGGATAGTATCCTTTCATCCAGCTGATAGTGTTGAAGTGGTTAAGATTAAGGATAAAGAGAGGTTTAAACAGGAGATAAGTGAAGGATGGGAGGGTATATTATGGCCAAAATAATTACTGCTTTACCTAAGGGAAGGTTAATGGAACAAGTTGTTGAAATATTAAAAGAGGCTGGCTTTATTTCCACTGGACTGGATATAGATGAGATTTCACGTAAACTGGTTTTTACTGATGAGAAGACAGGGCATTCGTTTTTACTGGCTAAACCCAAAGATGTACCTGTTTATGTAGAACACGGTGCAGCTGATATCGGTGTAACCGGTAAGGATGTTATCCTTGAACACGGCAAAAGGCTATATGAGGTCCAGGACCTGAAGGTAGGGACCTGTAAACTGGTGGTTGCTGTGCCAGTTGAACAGGGAATAAACAGGGTTGAGGATATCCCTGATCACAGCCGGGTAGCTACTTCTTTTCCTAATATTACCAGGCATTTCTTTCAAAAAATTGGTAAGCAGGTAGAGATAATTTATTTGAATGGGTCGGTTGAACTGGCTCCACTGGTTGATCTGGCTGACCTGATTGTAGATATTACTTCAACTGGAACAACCCTGCGCAAGAATAATTTGCTACCCATAGCAGACATTACCTTTTCGTCATCTAGACTAATTGTTAATAATGTTAGTTATAAGACTAAACACGGGATTATTGGGAGATTGATTGAAAAACTTAATGAGATAAGGGGAGATGATAGTGATGCGTAAATTATCTTATCCCCGTGATCGAGGGGAGATAAATAATCTGCTGGCAGGGAGAGGATTTGCTGTGGCAGATGAAAGAACAGAACTGGTTAATGATATTATCAATGATGTACTGAATAATGGTGAGCAAGCGGTTTTAAAATATACTGCTAGATTTGATGGTATAGAACTGGATGGTTTACTGGTAAGTGATGAGGAATTTAAGGATGCCTATAATAAAGTGGGAGATGATTTTATAAGCTCCCTAAAAAAATCGATTGTTAATGTTAGGGAATTTCACCGCAAACAACTGCGGCAGAACTGGTTTACATATAAGAATAGTGCTATGACAGGTCAAATAATTAAGCCGTTAGCCAGGGTAGGGGCCTATGTACCAGGTGGTAGGGCTGCTTATCCATCTTCTGTTGTCATGACAGTTATTCCTGCTCTAGCTGCCGGGGTTAAGGAAGTAGTAGTAGTATCACCACCAGATAAAGAAGGCCGGATAAACCCCTATACACTGGTGGCAGCCAGAGAAGCAGGTGTTGATGAAGTATATAAGATAGGTGGTGCTCAGGCTATTGCTGCTCTGGCTTATGGTACAGAGACTATCAAAGGTGTTGATAAGATAGTAGGGCCAGGAAATATCTATGTTACCCTGGCTAAAAAGGCTGTCTTCGGGGTAGTCGATATTGATATGCTGGCTGGTCCCAGTGAGGTTTTGATACTTGCTGATAGTAGTGGACACCCTGATTATATAGCAGCAGACTTACTTTCACAGGCTGAACACGACCCCTTAGCTATCTCTGTTTTGATAACAGATAGTGAGCTGCTGGCAGAAAAGGTAGATAAAGAGCTTGCTCTACAGTTAAAAGGATTAAACAGGAAAGAGATAGCCACTACTTCAATTAATGAAAATGGGTTAATTATTCTTGTTGATGATATTAAGGCAGGGAGTGAGCTGGTTAACCGTTTTGCCCCGGAGCACTTTGAATTACTAGTCAAGGAGCCTTTTGCTATTTTACCTGAAATTGATAATGCAGGAGCGATTTTTATAGGTGAATATTCATCTGAACCTCTGGGGGATTATCTGGCAGGTCCCAATCATGTTTTACCAACAGGTGGTACAGCCCGTTTTGCTTCACCACTAAACACAGATGATTTTATTAAGAAATCCAGTATTATTTATTACCAGAAGAAAGACCTGGCCTCTATCAGTGATGATATTATTCAACTGGCAGAACTGGAGGGTTTAGATGGGCATGCTAATGCTGTTAAAATAAGGTTTGAAGGGAATGAGTTCAATGATTAAAATAGAAAGGGAAACGGCTGAAACATCTATTAGCCTTGAATTAGAGCTTTACGGCAGTGGTAAGGCTGAGATTGATACAGGGATTGGTTTTTTTGACCATATGCTTAATTTAATATCCTTTCATGGTTTTATGGATTTGAAGCTAACTGTTCAGGGTGACCTGGAAGTTGATGAACATCATACAGTAGAGGATGTAGGGATAGTACTGGGGCAGGCCATTAAGAAGGCTTTAGGTGATAAGGCCGGTATTAAACGCTATGGAAATGTTACTATACCAATGGATGAGGTTGTTATGCAGGTTGTGCTGGACTTGAGCGGTCGTAGTTATTATGCTGCTGATCTGGAGTTCAGCAGGGAATGTGTAGGTGCTTTTCCTGTAGAGTTATTTGCAGAGTTTTTCAGATCCTTAAGTAGTAATGCCGGAATGAATCTTCATTTTATGATGATCAGAGGTGGTAATGCCCATCATGTAATAGAAGGGGCTTTTAAGGCCTTTGGACGTGCCCTGGATGAGGCGACCAGTATTGATCAGAGGATCGGGAATAAAGCCCTTTCGACTAAAGGGAGTCTAGGGGAAGGTGATCAATAGTGATAGTTGTAATAGATTATGATATCGGTAATCTTGCCAGTGTTGTTAAGGCCTTTGAATACCTCAATGTACCAGTAAAACTCAGTAGTGATTACCGTGCTCTTGCAGAAGCCAGTGGTATAGTACTACCTGGTGTAGGTGCTTTTGGTGAGGGAATGGAGAATCTTAAAAGGTTAAAGCTGGAGAAAAGAATTATTGAAGAGGTCAGAACTGGTAAACCCTTTTTCGGTATCTGTCTGGGTATGCAGCTTTTATTTAGTAGTAGTGAAGAATGTCAGGAGACTGCTGGACTGGGCTTGATTGAGGGTGAAGTAAAGTTATTTGATCGTAATAAAGTTGGTAAGGTACCACATATTGGCTGGAATCAGGTGGAGATCATGAAGAAAGACCAGGTTTTTAATGGCTTAAATGGAGAGAATTTCTATTTTGTACACAGCTATTATGTGAAACCAGTACGGGATGATGTGATACTTGGCAAAACAAATTATGGCAATCAAACCTTTGCAGCTGTGGTAAGAAGGGATAATGTCTGGGGTATGCAGTGCCACCCTGAGAAGAGCAGCCAGGTAGGTTTGAGTGTTTTAAGAAATTTCAGTGGGGTGGTTTTAAATGCTAATAATACCAGCAATTGATTTAAAAGAGGGATGTTGTGTAAGGCTTTTAAAAGGGGATTTTAGCAGGGAGACGATATACAGCAAGAATCCACTGGAAATGGCTGGGTACTGGCAGAAGCAGGGGGCTCAATACCTTCATATAGTTGATCTGGATGGGGCTCGTGATGGTAAACCGCAGAATTTATCTATCATCAAAGAAATTGCCTTCAGTCTTGATATACCTGTTCAATTAGGTGGTGGTATCAGGTCTTTAGAGATAATTGACTTATACCTGAAGGCCGGGGTTGACAGGGTAATCCTGGGCACCCTTGCCCTAGAAGCTCCAGAAGTTGTTAAAGAAGCGGTAAAGAAATACGGCCCTGAGAGGGTAGTAGTAGGGGTTGACGGTCGCCGGGGTAAGGTTGCTGTTAAAGGTTGGCTGGAAGATAGTGATATAGATGTAGCCCATCTGATCAAGGAGATGAAAGAGATAGGGGTCAAGACCTTTGTATATACCGATATTAGTAAGGATGGAACCCTGGAGGGTCCAGATATTGCCGGGCTTGCCTGTTTAAATAAGATTGACCAGATAGATGTTATTGCTTCAGGTGGGGTTTCATCCCTGCAAGACCTGAAAAAATTAAAGGAAATAGACATTAAGTATTCTATTGTGGGAAAAGCCCTGTATACAGGTGACCTGTCCCCTGACCTGAAGAAACTACAGGAGGAATTATAAATGTTAACTAAACGGATCATTCCCTGTCTGGATGTTAAGGATGGAAGGGTTGTTAAAGGAGTGAATTTTGTCAATTTACGGGATGAAGGTGACCCTGTAGATTTAGCCAGCTTTTATGATCAAGCAGGAGCAGATGAGCTGGTTTTTCTGGACATTACTGCCTCACATGAGGAACGTAGTATTATGCTGAATATTGTTAAAGAGACTGCCTCCAGGGTTTTTATTCCTTTCACAATTGGTGGTGGTATTAGGACAATAAATGATATGAGAGAGATACTATTAGCAGGTGCTGATAAAGTATCTATCAACTCTGCTGCTATTAAAAATCCTCAGCTTATTGCTGATGGGGCGGCTAGATTTGGCAGTCAGTGTATCGTCCTTGCAATTGATGCACGGAGGCGGGACAAAAATGACTGGGAGGTCTATACCCACGGCGGACGAAATGCAACTGGCTTAAATGCTGTTGACTGGGCAATAAAGGGGGAAGAGATGGGTGCTGGTGAAATACTCCTGACTAGTATGGATGCAGATGGTACTAAAGATGGCTATGACCTTGATTTGTTAAAAACTATCTCTGAAACAGTAAATATACCTGTAATTGCCTCTGGTGGTGCAGGTAAACCTTCTCATCTAAGGGATGCTCTGGTAGTTGGTAAGGCCGATGCTGTTCTGGCAGCTTCTATCTTCCATGAAAAAGAATATACAGTTAAAGAGATAAAGAATTATCTGGCAAATGAAGGCCTACCTATACGGAAGATTGATTAAGAGGAAAGAGTATTTTATAAATAAGGGTCTTTCATAATAGACCTTTTGCATAATTGAATTGTTATCCAGACGATTAAAACGGAGCACCTAGGGCACTCCCTATTTAAATAGACCATACAAGAAAATTAAGGTTGCAGAATTTAGTAAAGACAATTATGAAGAAGGATGTTTTTTGTTTCGCTGAGTTTTTTTAAAATAACGCATGGATAGCTCAGCACTAGCACAGCGGTGCGTCGGACCTTGGTTTAGGGAGTTTTGACGTCCTCGATGGACTAATACTGGCTCCTACCTTGCGTATTTCAATAAAGGAGGCAGTAAAAACAGCCCATAATTGGCTGATACTAAATTCGTTGCGGAGTTTTTGTCTGGGAACAATCAATTATGCAAGACGCTAAATTAATTGTTTAACAGGTGGTGTAAAAGTGGATAAGATAATGAAAAATGTAAAATTTAATGAAAAAGGCTTAATTCCGGCTATTCTGCAGGATAGTAATACAAAGGAAGTCTTAATGGTAGCTTATATGAATCAGGAATCCCTGGAGATGACTTTGCGAAGTGGAAAGGCTACTTTCTGGAGCCGTTCCAGACAGGAATTATGGGTTAAGGGGGAAACCTCCGGGAATTATCAACTAGTGGAAGAAATAAGGATTGATTGTGATAATGATACCCTCCTTGTCATGGTAAAACCACTGGGCCCGGCCTGTCATACAGGAAAAAAAAGTTGTTTTTATCGTAAACTGGATGGTCAGATTTTAGATAATAAAGAAGATGGTGATAGTTATAATTACTTTCTGGAAAAGGCTGTTTTCCTTAAAAAATTATATCAATTGATCAAGGAGCGCAAAGATAAGCCGATAGAAGGCTCTTATACAAACTATCTCTTTAATGAAGGTGTTGACAAGGTCTGCAAAAAGGTAGGGGAAGAGGCTGCTGAGGTTATTATAGGGGCTAAAAATGCTGATCATGATGAGATAGTCTATGAAGTAAGTGACCTAATCTATCATTTGCTTGTTTTATTAAATATCTATCAGATACCATTAGAGGATATTTTGATTGAGTTAGAGGGTAGAAGTAAATAATGTTGGAAGTGATTAGATGTATGGTTTAGTTCTTGAAGGAGGAGGCTCTAAAGGAGCATATCAGATTGGGGCTTACAGGGCTATTAAGGAACTTGGATTTAAGATAGATGCTGTTTCTGGTACCTCTATAGGGGCTTTAAATGGAGCGATGATTGCCCAGGGGAAAGAAGAAGAGGCTTATGAACTTTGGTATAATATAAAACCATCCAGAATATTTAATGTAGAGGATAGATATTTACAGGAATTAAAGAATTTTGATTTTAATCAGCATAATATCCTCTATTTTTTAAAAAGGGCAAAAGAAATATTGAACAATCGTGGACTAGATATTTCCCTTATCAGGGGACTTCTGGAAAAAAATATAGATGAAAAAGTACTAAGGGAGTCTGCTATAGAATTGGGAATTGTTACAGTTAATCTATCTGATATGGAACCACTGGAATTATTTATAGATGATATTCCAGACGGCAAAATAGTAGATTATTTAATTGCCAGTGCCTATTTTCCTGCTTTTAAATTGGAGAAATTAGACGGTAAACTTTTGATAGATGGTGGGTTTTATGATAATTTGCCAATTAACATGCTAGTTTCCCGGGGGTATAAAGAGATTATTGCAGTTAGAACCTATGGTTTGGGACGAACTAGAAAGCTCGATTATGATAATACAAGAATAAGATATATAACACCACAGGAGGATCTTGGTCGTATACTGGATTTTAGTAATAATAGGGCCAAAAAGAATTTGCAACTTGGTTATCATGATACTTTAAAGGTTTTTAAGGGACTAAAGGGAAACAAGTATTATATTAGTTCATTGGGTAATGAACGTCTCCTGCTAGATTACCTTATGAGTCTGAAAAGAGAAAGGATTCTTGAGATTGGTAGATTAATGAATTTAAGGGAGATACCTGTTAATAGATTATTATTTGAGCATATTATCCCCAGGTGTTCATTACTCCTTGGTTTTGACAGGAAAACAGACTATGAAGATATTATATATGCTTTACTGGAAAGGGCTGCAAAGAATCTATCTATAGATAGGTTTCACATCTATTCTTTTAATGAACTGCTAAATAAGGTTAGTGATAAACTAGCGTTAAGTAAAAAAACTGCCAGACGGATACCAGGTTTTATACGTCAGAATGACCTGCTTGCTAAAACAGTTAAAGATGAATTATTAAATGATATAGTATCTATCATGTTTTCATGATACATTTTGAAATAAAAGGGTCTCTCAATTAATTAATTGAGAGACCCTGATTATATTATTTTACTGCATTCTTTGGTTAAGGTAAGGATCCTGTTTGTTTATGTAATCGGAAAATTGTTGATGTGCTTGTTGAATATCTTGTTGGGCAGCGGCTTTAAAACTGTAAAAGCCGTGTTCAAACATTAAATTAAAAAGGTCTCTTTCACAATCATGGGTTTCATTCAGAATATGAATAACATCATTATAAAGCTGTCCATGGCTTGCTTCTCTGGCAAAGACATTAAATCCATCACTTAAATATTTTTCTGTGGCCAGGATATCATTAAGGAAATCTCGGTCATTCATATCTGGTCCAGTCTGTTGTTGGATATTTGATTTTGGATTTTGGATAGTCATCTGCTGGTTTTGCTGTCCTCTATTAGTATATTGTTGATTATATGGCTGGTTCATCTCGTTATGCTGGGTATAGTGATCTTGGTTAACACCATACTGGCCCCTTGACTGATAAAAATCTTGATTTTGATTAAATTGATTGTTTTGTTTATCCATTGTTAAACCCCCTATTGTGGTGATAGTTAGAATTGGCTGGGTTAATATGTTTTAGTAGTATTTTATAGTGTTTCTGGTGTATCTGACCAGCCTGATTAATATGCTGCTTTATTTGATTATTCCTACACTCATTGGCAAAATGGCGACATTTTTTCATGGCCAGTAGTTCCCAGGATAAGGCATCCTGTAAATATGATAGGTCTTTAGTAGTAATATAGGCAGGTGGTTTTGACATTCTTTCCTGTGTCTGTTGATTTCTTTGCTGATGTTGCTGGTATTGTTCTTGGTTATATTCCTGTGTTGGAGTAAAAGTTGTATGTTGATCCATTATTTCACACCCTTTTTTTTATTTACTATTATTATGTAACAGATTTAAACAAATATTATTCCAATTTATTACAGGACAAAGACTTTCTCTTAAAAATCACTAGTATGAGTAATCCTGAAGGCCAGTATAGACTAATATTTTTCCAGATTATTTCCTCTAATTTCAGATTGTATATTATACTGATAATAATTAAGGTCAAACCAGTGAGAAAAGGCCAGTAAATATGAATGAATTCCTGAGAAGATGTTTTTTTACAACTAATAGCAAAGATAATTAAAAGGGTGATTCCCAGTATAGAGATGATTAATAGTTTATTACTGATAAGGCTAATCAGCTTATTAGCTATTATTATCTGGGCAATCCCTGTGTTTGTAAAAATAAAGCCGGCAAAGAGATTAGATAAATTCTGATCATTAAATTTGTAAAGGGACAGGAGAATAATGCCTATGTACAGGAGAAAAGGATCCCCCGGGCAGAAAGACATGTTTCTATATAATAGGTATAGTGCGGTGTTGATTATTAATGAGGTGGAAAAATTTAAGGTAGTTATTTTCACAATAAAAAAACTCCTTTCTAATTATTCAAAGGTTGATTATGTTTTTTCCAATATAGTTTATGATCTGAAAAAGAAATAAGTGCAGGCAGGAGTTTGTCTGCAATTATAGAATAATATAACTTGTATATTGAAAATAAGGTCTTTTAATGAATACAGTAGCTAGGAGTGATTTTTGTGGATGATGATGTAATTTTAAAGGGATTGAATCCAGAACAGCAAAAGGCAGTAGAACACCTTAATGGTCCATTACTTGTCCTGGCCGGTGCGGGAAGTGGTAAAACAAGGGTTTTGACCAGACGGATAGCCTATCTTATTGATCATTATAGAGTGTCTCCCTATAACATTTTAGCAGTAACCTTTACCAATAAGGCTGCTGAAGAGATGAAAGAAAGGGTGGCTAGTTTACTGGACAGTCTAGGGGGGACTATCTGGGTTAGTACTTTTCACTCCTTTTGTGTAAGGATACTCCGACGTGAGATTGCTAAAATAGGTTATAGTGATAATTTTGTTATCTATGATACCTCTGATCAGAAGACAGTTGTGAAGGGTGTTTTTAAGGAGTTAAATATTGACCCCAAAAGAACTAAACCAGCCGCTGTACTGGCTGAGATTAGCCGTGCTAAAAATGAACTTATCTCTGTAGAAGAGTATCAAGCGGGTTCAGGGGATTATTTCAGTCAGATTTCAGCCCCTGTCTACCAGCGTTACCAGGATAGATTAAAGGAAAACAATGCCCTGGATTTTGATGACCTGATTATGAAAACTGTTGATTTATTTAGAGAATATCCCCTGGTGCTGGAGCATTATCAGGAGAGGTTTAAATACATTTCGGTTGATGAATATCAGGATGTTAATACTGCCCAATACCAACTGGTGCATTTGCTGGCAGCAAAATATAGAAATCTGTGTGTGGTAGGTGACCCTGACCAGGGGATTTATGGTTTCCGCGGTGCTGATATTAAAAATATCCTGAACTTTGAAAAAGACTATACTGATACAAAAATTATTAAATTGGAACAGAATTACCGTTCTAAGGAAAAGATACTTGAAGCAGCTCACAGTGTAATTGCTAATAATATCTCCCGTAAAGAAAAGAAACTATGGACAGACAGGGGAGAAGGAGAAGATATAAATCTCTATGTGGCCCAAAATGAGAAGGATGAGGCGTCATATATCTGTAAATCTATTGGGGAATTATTAGAGAGGGGCTATAATTATGGAGATATTGCTATTTTATACAGAACTAATGCCCAGTCAAGGGCTTTAGAAGATTCTTTAGTTAAATATGCTATACCATATCAGATTATTGGGGGCTTACGTTTTTATGACCGAATGGAGATTAAGGACATACTGGCCTATTTAAGGGTAATTTATAACTCTGATGATGATATTAGCCTACAGAGGATTATTAATCGACCCAAAAGGGGTATTGGTGCTGGAACAATAGCAAAACTTGAGAGGTATGCCTCAGAGCAAGGGATAAGCCTCTATCAGGCTGGTCTAAGGGCTGAGGAGATTACGGATTTAACAGGTGCTTATCAGAAACGGGTAAAAAATTTCTTTTCTATGATGGAGGAGTTCAGGGAATATGCCGGAGAGAATACTGTTGATAGGTTAACAGATAAGATTTTAAAAGAGACATCCTATAAGGGCCAACTAGAAAAGCAGGGGACAGTTGAAGCAAAAACACGGTTGGAAAATATCCAGGAGCTTTTTTCAGTGATGCAGGAGTTTCTAAATAATGGTGAGGATAATAGTCTGGCAGGGTTTCTGGAAGAGGTGTCATTAATATCTGATGTTGACACTATGGAAGATACAGAGCAGTTTATTGTCTTAATGACATTTCATGCTGCTAAGGGTTTAGAATTCCCGGTAGTATTTATGGTAGGTATGGAAGAGGGTATCTTCCCACATGCCAATTCCATGTTTGAGGTTGAGGGCATTGAGGAAGAAAGAAGGCTCTGTTATGTAGGTATTACCAGGGCGATGGAGAAATTATATCTGAGTAGGGCCAGAGAGAGGATGAGATTTGGTGAGTATCAGGCAAATCCCCCTTCTCAATTCCTGCAGGAAATTCCTGATGAATTATTAATTGAAAGGGATTCAATCTTTAATATTGATAAGGCTGATGAGGATCCTAGTAACGATAAAGTTGTAAGTACTGATAAAAATAGACATGCTGCTAAGCGGCAAAACTATAAGGTTGGGGACAGGGTGCTTCATCCGAAATGGGGCATTGGGGAAGTTCTGGAGATAAACAATGAACGTTCACTGGAATTAAAGATAAAGTTTTCCCGTGGGAAGGCCAGAACTCTTCTGGCTGAATATGCCCCTATACAAAAAGTTTAATGTGTATTTTTTAAAAAAATTTAAATAAAAGAAGGAATTTTTAAATTTGTGTAGAATATAAATTATATTACATAACAAAACCGGTTTTGCAAGGTGAAGGTGAGCGGAAAATGGCGACAATCAATGATATAGCTAAACTGGCCAATGTTTCTAAATCTACTGTTTCAAGGGTTATTAATAATTATCCTGATGTAAATGAAAAAACAAAGCAGAAGATTATTAAAATTATGCAGGAGAATAACTACTGGCCGAACACAATGGCCAGAAGTCTTTCTACTAATAAATCATATACCATTGGTATGTTTGTCCCTACAAATCTGAATAACTTTTTCTTTCGTGAAGTAATACAGGGAATTGAGTATACTTTGGGAAAGCATGGTTATGACCTTTTATATTTTACACATCAGAAGACAATGAGATTTTATATGGATACGGGTATAAAGTTTAACTTTGTTGAAAAGAGTTCTGATAAGAATGTTGATGGAATAATTATGCTTGGTTTTAATATGAAAAATATTGCTAGATTTAATAAGTTAATTAAATCCAAAATACCAACAGTTTTTATAGATGTAAAGTTAACAGGTGAAAGGGCTTCATATATAATTTCAGATAATGAAAAAGGGGCTATTAAGGCAGTAGAATACTTGATCAGCCTGGGGCATCAAAAAATTGGTTTGTTATTGGGTCCTGAAGAGGTAAAACCTACCCAGGATAGGTTAAGTGGCTGTAAAAAGGTTTTTGAAAAATATGGATTACAGGTCAAAACAGACTGGCTTTATCATACTGAATATACCCTGGAAGATGGTTATAAATCTATGAAAGAAATACTAACTATGACGGATAGGCCAACAGCTATTTTTGGAGAAGATATGATGGTTATTGGTGCTATCAGGGCAGCTAGGGATGCTGGATTAAGTGTTCCTGAGGATATTTCTTTTGTAGGTTTTGATAATATTGAGTTAAGTTATCACTACAATTTAACTTCTGTTAATCAGGACCAGTATAAGATGGGAGAAAAAGCTTCAGAGTTACTTATGAAAATAATAAATGAGGAAGAATTTAATCCTATTGTCTTACCAGTTAATTTTGTTGAAAGGACATCCTGTCGGTATTTAAGAAATTAGTTTTTAGAAGTTAATTTTACCCCTTCCCCAAACCGGTTTTGTATTTACTGAACATTCTAAAGGGAAGTAATATTACAACTGATGATTAGGGAGGTGATGGTTAAAATATAAGAATCATGAAATGATCATAGTCTAAACAAATTTAAAGGAGGAAAAAGGTAATGAAAAAGAGTTTTGTCCTACTGGTTATAACTTTGTGTCTGGGTGTTGTCTTTAGTAATATGGTGCTGGCCGATAATATTACTTTGACATTATGGGATATAAGGACTGAAAGTGATACTAGCCGGCCAGCTGTAAAAGATGCTATTGCCCGTTTTGAAGCTGCTAACCCTAACATAAAAATTAAGCATGTTCCAATTACTAATGATAATTATAAGACTAAAATTAGAACTGCCATGGCTGCTAATAATGAGCCTGATATTTTTATGACCTGGGGGAGTTCAAGTCTTGAAAAATATGTTAATAATAATAAGGTTTATAATCTTACAGAACATATGGATAGTGACTGGTTAGCAAGGTTCCCTGTCGCTGCCCTTGAATTAGGGAAAGTTGATGGGCAATACTATGGTGTACCGGTTACCAATATGACAGTTGCCTTAGTCTGGTATAGAAAAGACTTATTTAATAAATACGGCTTAAAACCACCGAAAACTTATGAAAACCTGCTTAATGTTGTAGAGACATTTAAAGATAATGGTATTACTCCCTTTACCCTGGCAAATAAAACCAAATGGACCGGTTCTATGTATTTTGTATATTTAGTTGATAGAATTGGCGGTCCTGATGCCTTTAAAAATGCCCTAAACAGGACAGGTGCTTTTAATGATGAACCTTTTATAAAAGCAGGAAAAGTAATACAGGAGCTAATTAAAATAGGTGCTTTTCCTAAAGGTGTAAATGGTATGGATGAAGATACTGCTCAGTCCAGGGCTATGCTGTATGCTGATAAAGCTGCCATGTATTTAATGGGTAGTTGGACTCTTGGGTCAATGAATAATGAAAATCCAGAATTAATCAATAATGGTAAAATAGGATTCTTTAATTTTCCAGCCTTTAAAGATGGCAAGGGAGACCCAAGTAATTTAATTGGAACCCCTGGTGATAATTATTATTCAATAACACAAAAATGCAGATATAAAGATGCTGCCGTTAAATTTCTAAAATATCTTACTGATCAGCCTATGGCAGAAAAGCTGGTTGAAATAGGTAATATACCACCATTAAATGGTGCTAAAGATAAAATTAAAGACCCAATATTAAAGGGGGTATATGAACAAATACAGAAGGCGGCATATGTACAGCTGTGGTATGATCAGTCATTACCACTTGAATTAGCCCAAGTTCATTTAAACACAACCCAGGCTTTATTTGGTTTACAGATGACACCTGAAGAGGCAGCAAACAAGATGGAAGCTGCTGCTAAAGAATATTATGGGGAATAACTGTTTAAAATGTTTAGTTAACTAACTACCTATCTTTCAATAGTGAAGGGGATATATCCCCTTCACTATTTACAATAATGTATAGAGGAGGATTTGATGAAAAATTTAATCCATTCAAAAAAATTTGTAGTTTTTATATTTCTACTACCAGCTTCATTTTTTTGTATTATATATTTAGTAGCACCTATTCCTTTGTCAGCTTATTATTCATTTTTGGAATGGGATGGTATGGGAAAGGGTTTTTTTATAGGCTGGCAAAATTGGACTAAATTAATACATGATGAAATTTTCTGGGTCTCAGTAGCTAATAATTTTAAACTTGTTTTTCTTTCTTTAATAGTACAAATACCAATGGCAATACTATTAGCTCTTTTTCTTAGTTCTAAATTAAGAGGAACTAAAATATTTAAAACCATTTTTTTTGTACCAATGTTGCTTTCCTCAGTAGCTGTAGCTTTTCTCTGGCGCTATATGTATGATCCTAATTTTGGGTTAATAAATAATTTTTTGAATTTAATTGGTCTTAATAAATGGGCTCTCTCCTGGTTAGGTAATCCTGATATTGCCTTTTATTCTGTAGTCGCCCCGGTTTCATGGCGTTTTATCCCTCTTTATATGATCATTTTTATGGCTGCAATTTCTGGTATTCCAGAACAGTTATATGAAGCTGCCAAGATAGATGGTGCTAATTCATTGCAAGTATTCTGGAGAATTACTCTGCCTCTCTTGCGGCCAACTATTATCAGTGCTGCTGTTCTTATTATTGTCGGTTCACTAAAATATTTTGCTATGATATTTGCTTTAACAGGTGGTGGTCCAAACCATGCTTCAGAATTAATGGCTACTTATATGTATACAAAGGCTTTTACAGAGTTAAGGATGGGTTATGGTAGTACAATATCACTGGCCTTGTTTATTATAGCCTTTGTAGTATCTATTGTCTTTTTGTACATTACTAACTTAAGAAAAGGAGTCAATGACTAAAGGAGGGTGGAAGAATGATTACAAAAAATAAACTAAGTAAAATTATAATATATTTATTTTTATTAAGCTGGTTAATAATAACAGGTTATCCTTTAATTTTTCTTTTACAGAATAGTTTTAAAGGTAATCTTGAGTTTTTTACAAATCCAGTCTGGTCTTTACCAGCTTCTTTTAATTTAGAGAATTATATTCATGTTGGTATAGGATCTGGTTTTTATCGTTATTTTTTAAATAGTATTTTTGTTTGTCTTGTTTCAGTAATGATAATTATTTTAGCCTCATCAATGGTTGCCTATGCAATTGCCAAATTAAAATTTAAATTTAGTAACCTGGTATTTATTCTATTTGTGGCTGGTATGATGATCCCTATACATTCCACTTTAATCCCTGTTTACAAAATGACCTTGTCATTGGGTTTATATGATAATCTAATAGGTTTGATAGGGCCTTATGTGGCTTTTAGCCTGCCGGTTTCAATATTTATTCTTACTGGATTTATCAAAGAGATACCTTGTGAACTTGAAGAAGCAGCAGTTATTGATGGTGCCAGTTATTATAAAATATTTGGTTCAGTTATAATGCCATTAGTAAAACCAGCTATTTCGACTATAGCAATTTATAATTTAACTATGTTATGGAATGAGTTTGCTTATGCACTTGTTTTGACTTCTAGTCCAGAGAAGAGGATTTTAACCTTAGGTTTATTTGAATTTCAATCAGCCTATGGAATGGATATACCCAAAACATTAACGGCATTATTACTATCGGTCTTACCTTTAATAATTATGTATATATTCTTTCAGGAAAAAATTATTAAGGGCATGACTGCTGGGGCTTTGAAGGGGTAGTATTTTTAATTATAAAAACAATGAAATGTGAAAGACCTTACTAAAAAAATTTTGGGAAAAAGAAGGAATTTTGTAATTTATCAAGAATATAATATAATGCAAAACCGGTTTTGAAAAGTGGGTAGATGACCAGGAGTTTTTCTATTTAATATATTTTCGGATAAACCAAAACCGGTTTTGGTAATCAAGAAGTTGTAAGGTTCTAATGTTATAGGGGGGTGAATAGGGACAATTTATATATAAAAAGTTATAATTAGTTGTTTTTTAGTTGAGGATATGTGAAAGTGAATTTAAATAAAAGGGGGACTAATTAAATGTATAGGAAATTTTTAATGATTTCTATGGTTGTTTTGTCAATTCTATCTTTATCACTGACTAGTTTTGCAGCAAAAAAAATTGAATTAAGGATGTCATGGTGGGGTTCAGAGACAAGGCATAGAAATACATTAGAAGCAATTGAACGGTATGAAGAAATGAATCCAGATATAGATATTATACCAGAATATTCAGGATTTGAAGGATACAGGAATAAGCTGTTTTCACAGATAATGGCTAGTAATGCACCTGATATCTTTACAACTGTAATGGAATGGTATTCGGATTTAGAAGACGCAGATGGCATGGTGGATATTACTGGAATGGTAGATGTTAGTGGTCATAACCCTAAATATGTAGAGGCTTGTTCTTTTAATGGGAAAATGTACGGTGTTAACCTATCTGTTAATGGAATTGTCTTAAACCAGAATGTAACTCTCCTTAAAGAACTGGGAGTAGAGCCATTAAAAGCACCTTATACATGGGATGACATGGTAGCCAAATTCAAAGAGGTTTATGAAAAATCTGATGGAGAAGTTTATGGTGCAGCTGATTTTACAGCTAATATTGAGGGTATGGGTTTCGATATATTAAAATACTATGGTTATTCTAAATTAGGTTATGAAGATGCTTTTCCTTTCAATAACGAGAAATTTACTATTAAAAAAGAAGATATTCAAGACTTCTTACAATTCTTTGTTGACCTAAGGAAGAGTAACGCTGTAGCTCCTGTTGATATTTCATCAATGAATGATTTTTCAGCCAATTCGTTACTAATACAACGTGTAACTGCTTTTGAGATTAATTTTGCAGGAACTTTCGGAAGGTATCAAGACCAAACTACTGATGATTTACAACCAGTACCATTACCTGTTGGAGAAAATGGAGAAAACGGAGACCTTGCTAGACCTGGTTTAATATTCTCAGTTTCTAAAAATTCTAAGCATGTAAATGAAGCCACCAAATTTATTGAATGGTTTACTACTAGTCCGGAAGCAGCCAAAATATTGAAGAATTGTAGGGGAGTTCTACCCACAGATGTACAGCGAGCCACCCTCTTAAAATCTGGAGCACAATTAAATGACATTGATAGAAAAGTTATGTCAGTTGTAGATAAAATTCTTGAAAGAGATTTAAAAATGGCTTATGCTGGTCCAGGTGGAAATGGAGAATTAGGACCTATTATTCTACCTGAAATTAGCCAGATGATTGGTTTTGGGCAGATGAGTGTAGAAGAAGGTGCAGATGAATTTATGAACTCTATTAATGACTAATTAATTTTCTTATTAATGGATTAATTTAAGAAATAAAATTAAAATATGGGTTTGTATTAACTATAGGCCCATATTTTTAAAAACAAACTGTTAATTAAAATAGTCTTATGGTCTTTAATTAAAAAGGGAATTATACTGTTTAATTATTTTTAAAGAATTACATTAGAAGGATGGGTGTTATGAAAGCTAATATTATAAATAACAGGTCTATGTCTATAAAGAACAGGAATAAGCGCAAAGAATATATGATAGCCTTTCTATTTCTTGCTCCATGGTTGATTGGAATAATAATCTTCACTCTTTGGCCATTTATTAGTTCATTTATAATGTCGCTGCAGAAGACTAATTTATTTTCATCAACATTTATTGGGTTAAAAAATTATAAAGAACTACTTAGTGATAGAAAGTTCATCAAGTCATTAAGTGTCACACTTAAGTTTGTATTTATTTCTGTTCCCTTGAAATTGTCTTTTGCTCTTTTTATTGCAGCAATTTTAAATGATAAAATAAAGGGAACAAATTTCTTTAGGAGCGCTTTATATCTACCTTCATTAATTGGGACCAGTGTAGCTGTTGCAGCTATGTGGACACAGTTGTTTGGGGCAAGGGGATTGATTAATAATGTCCTGGAGGTTTTTGGTGTCCAGGGGAAAAGTTGGATTGCCAATCCTTCAACTGCATTATATGTACTTGTTTTACTAGTTGTCTGGCAGTTTGGTTCATCAATGGTTATTTTTTTATCTGGGCTTAAAAATATACCTAGTTCCTTATATGAAGCGTGTGAAATAGATGGTGGTAATAAGGTTCAGCGTTTTTTCTATATTACTCTACCGATGTTATCTCCTGTTATATTATTTAACCTGATATTACAGACTATCAGTTCTTTTCAAATTTTTACACAGGCCTTTATTATTACTCGCGGTGGACCAATAAACGAAACACTCTTTATGGTACTCCATATTTATAATAAGGCATTTTTGGCTTCAGAAATGGGTTATGCCAGTGCATTATCCTGGGTACTATTGCTAGTAATTTTAGTTGTAACCGGACTAATATTTTTCACATCTAAACATTGGGTTTATTATGAGAGCGAATAGGAAGGAGATCATATAAAATGGCTTTTAAGAAAAGTAAAGTAATAAAATATACTTTTTTAATATTATTTACACTTTTTATGCTATACCCACTAATCTGGCTTTTCTTAGGTAGTGTAAAACCAAATAATGAAATATTTACCCCAGGTGGTATTTTGCCATCTAAATGGCTGTGGAGTAATTATATTAAGGGTTGGTTTGCTATCCCGGGTTATTCATTTGGGGTATTTTTCTGGAATACCTTAAAATTAGTATTTTTTGTAGTGATTGGTACAGTAATCAGTACAACAATGGCTGGATATGCTTTTGCTAGACTGAAATTTCCCTTTCAGAAGACCCTATTTGCAATTTTGATGGGGACCTTGATGTTACCACAACAGGTGCTATTAGTACCAAGGTATGTGCTATATTCGACTCTGGGTTGGGTTAATTCATATAAACCGTTAACTATCCCAGCATTTGCAGCCCAATTTGCAGGGGCTTTCTTTATCTATCTGATGGTACAGTTTATCAGGGGTATTCCTCGTGAGTTGGATGAAGCTGCGATAGTTGATGGTTGTGGCCACTTTAGAATTTTCTGTAACATAATTTTACCAAACTGTAAACCAGCTATTTTCAGTATAGGACTATTTTCCTTTATGTGGTCCTGGAATGATTTTCTAAATCAATTACTTTATATTAATGATGTTGGAAGTTTTACCATTTCACTTGGTTTGAGAATGTTCCTTGATAATGCAGCTGCTGTTAGTTGGGGTTCATTATTTGCCATGTCTATTCTATCTCTTGTACCACTTGCAATTCTATTCTTTTTTGCACAGAGGTTCTTTGTTGAAGGTATTGCAACTACTGGTGTTAAAGGATAATCTTTATTAAGAATAACTGTTAATAATAGTAATTATTCTCCGCAGTTTATTAGTTGGAGAAGAAAACATAATAGGCATTAAACCCCATAGGAAGTCAGGAATTTTTGATCAATTAAAGAGGAAAATACATTAAAAAGATAAAAATGTAAATTATGGAGGTAAATAATGAGTAAATCAACAGAAAAGACAGCAATTTATAAAAATCCAGAAGTACCATTAGATGAAAGGTTGGATGATTTGTTAAACAGGTTAACACTTGAAGAAAAACTTACTCAAATGCTTTATTATTCCTATGCAATTGGCAGATTAGGTATTAAGGAATATAACTGGTGGAATGAGTGTTTACATGGAGTTGCACGGGCAGGTGTAGCAACAGTTTTTCCCCAGGCAATTGGAATGGCTGCTACTTTTAGTCCAGAACGTTTATACAGGGTTGCTTCTGCTATTTCCGATGAAGCCAGGGCTAAATATAATGAGTTTCAAAGACATGAAGACAGGGGTATTTATAAAGGGCTTACCTTCTGGACCCCTAATATTAATATCTTCAGGGATCCCAGGTGGGGAAGAGGTCAGGAGACATATGGTGAAGACCCATATTTAACAGGCAGACTGGGTGTGAGCTTTATTAAAGGGTTACAGGGTGATCACCCTGTATATTTAAAAACAGCGGCTTGTGCCAAGCATTTTGCTGTTCACAGTGGGCCTGAAAGTGAACGTCATGAATTTAATGCTGTTGTTGATCCTAAGGATATGTATGAGACATATCTACCAGCTTTCCGTGATGCGGTTAAAGAAGCTAGAGTAGAAGCTGTTATGGGGGCATATAACCGTACTAATGGTGAGCCCTGCTGTGCCAGTAAAACCTTAATACAGAAGATATTAAGGGGTGAATGGGGTTTTGAAGGTCATTATGTTTCTGATTGTGGTGCTATTGAGGATATTCATAAACACCATCAGTTGACTAATAGCCCTGAAGAATCAGCAGCAATGGCTGTTAATAATGGTTGTGACCTTAACTGTGGCAAGGTATTTGAACACCTCAAAACTGCTGTAGAAAAGGGTTTGATTGTTGAAGATACTATCGATAAATCGGTCAGAAGGTTACTGCGAACAAGGTTTAAACTGGGTATGTTCGATCCCCAGGAAATGGTTCCTTTTAATGATATACCTTATGAGTTAAATGACTGTGAAAAACACCGACAGATAGCCCTGGAAACAGCCAGGGAGTCAATGGTGTTGTTAAAAAATGAAGATTCACTTTTACCAGTAGATAAAAGAGGATTAAAATCTGTAGCTGTTATTGGCCCTAATGCTGACAGTAAACAGGTTTTACTCGGCAATTATTTTGGGTTACCTTCAAAATATGTCACTATCTTAGAAGGAATACAAGAGGCAGTAGATGATAAAACAAGGGTATATTATGCAGAAGGCTGTGCTTTAGGTGAAACACCTGAATCTTTCTGGGGTAATCCTCCTACAACTGGTTTTGCTGAGGCGCTTGCCACAGCTGAAAGGGCTGATTTAGTAGTCATGTGTCTGGGGCTCTCACCTGAATTTGAAGGTGAAGAAGGGGCTGTTGCTAATTCTGATGGTGGGGGAGATAAGATAGATATTAGTCTCCCGGGATTCCAACTTGAATTATTAAAGGCTGTCCAAAGAACAGGTAAACCTATTGTATTGGTCTTATTAAATGGTAGCCCTATTGAGCTCAATTGGGCAGCAGAGAATGTTGAGGCTATCCTTGAAGCCTGGTACCCTGGTGAGGAAGGGGGCACAGCAGTAGCTGATATAATATTTGGTGCTTATAACCCTGCTGGTAGGCTGCCGCTTACCTTTGTTAAGTCTTTAGAACAGTTACCACCTTTTAGAGACTATAGTATGAAAAACAGGACTTATCGATATTTAGAAGAGGAACCATTATACCCATTTGGTTATGGATTGAGTTATACTAAATTTGAATATTCTAATCTATCAATTAATAGTAAAAAAATAGCAATCAGTGATGATATGAATTTGACTATTAAGGTAGATGTTGAAAATGCTGGTGAAGTGGCCGGGGATGAGGTTGTCCAGTTATATATTAGTCTGCAGGAAAGAAGTATTAGTCTTCCAAAGTGGCAATTAAATGGTGTCAAAAGGGTTCATCTAAAACCAGGCGAGAAAAGGAATATAGAATTCCATATCAAGCCACGGCAGTTAGCAGTTGTAGATGAAAAAGGGAGATACCTCTTAAAAGAAGCCAGCTATAGGATATATCTTGGTGGACAGCAGCCTGATGAGAGAAGTAAAAAATTAACAGGTCAAGGTGTATTATATCAAGATATAGAATTAACTGGTAAGACAATGGAGTTGGTTGATTAAATGAAAGTAATCAAATTGCCGAGGATATTAAGTGATGGTATGGTCTTACAAAGGGATAAAGAAATTAAGATATGGGGTTGGGCAGCTAAAGGTGAGAGGATTACTGTTTTATTCCAGGATAAGGAATACAGTACAGTTGCTAAGAATAATAATACCTGGGATTTTATCCTGCCTCCTATGCCAGCAGGTGGACCATATAAAATGATTATAGATGGGTGTAATAATTCTATTACTATCAACAATATTTTGATTGGTGATGTCTGGGTTTGTTCTGGGCAATCAAATATGGAAATACCTATCAGTAGAGTCAGGGATCTATACGAAGAAGAGCTTTCCACTGCGTGGAATTCTGAAATAAGGCAGTTTAATGTACCACAAATTTATAATTTCAATGTCCCCTGTCAGGATCTTGAAAGCGGTGAATGGAAATCTGTAGACCCTGAGAACATCCTGGATTTTTCGGCAGTTGCCTATTTCTTTGCTAAGGAATTATATGACAGATATCAGGTCCCAATTGGTTTAATGAATGTCAGTGTTGGTGGTTCGCCTGTAGAAGCATGGTTAAGTGAAGATGCCTTACAGGGTTTTCCAGGGTATTTAGAATCAGTGGAAAAGTTTAAAGATGATGAGTATGTTAAGGGTATACTTCAGAAGGATGAGCTTGCTGAGGAAAACTGGTATAGTAATTTATTAGAAAAAGACCAGGGTTTCTTAAATCAAAGAAAGGCATGGTATGATTCTGATTATGATGATAGTGAATGGTCAACATTTAATCTCCCTGCTTTTTTTGAAGAATTAGGATTGGATAATTTTAATGGGGCTATCTGGCTCAGAAAGGAAGTAGAAGTACCTGCATCAATGCTTAACAGGTCTGCAAGGCTTTTGTTGGGCAGAATTATTGACAGTGATACAGCTTATATCAATGGTATTGTTGTTGGTAAAACAGAATATCAGTACCCTCCCAGGAAATATGATATTCCTGAAGGGCTGTTAAAAGAAGGTAAAAATTATATTGCCATCAGGGTAGTTTGTAATAATGGTCAGGGTGGTTTTGTAGAGGATAAACCATATAAAATTACTGCTGGTGAAGAGATGATAGATTTGAAAGGCGAGTGGAGATATAAAGTGGGGGCAGTATGTGAATCAAAACCGGAGACTACATTTGTACAGTGGAAACCGCTTGGTTTATTCAATGGAATGATTGCTCCCCTTTTAAGTTATACAATTAAAGGTGTTATCTGGTATCAAGGTGAATCAAATGATTTGAGACCAGAAGAATATAGAGATTTGTTTAGTAGTTTAATTAGTGATTGGAGACAGAAGTGGAAACAGGGTATTTTCCCATTTTTATATGTACAGCTGCCTAATTATGGACAAAATGTAGACTATTCAGCTGAGAGTAACTGGGCTGTAATTAGAGAAGCACAGTTAAAAGCACTATCTGTTTCCAATACAGCAATGGTAGTAACAATTGATATAGGGGAATGGAATGACCTTCATCCCCTGAATAAAAAGGATGTAGGGATTAGACTGGCACTGGCAGCTCGATTCAGGGTATATGGTGAAGAAGATATCGTTTACTCAGGTCCGATATACAGTTCCATGAAGGTTGAAGGCAAGAAAATAATTCTTACTTTTGATCATATTGGTAGCGGACTTACAGCTAAAGGTGATGGGAAATTGAAAACATTTTTTCTTGTAGATAGCAATAATAAACCCCATAAAACTGAGGCAGAGATAAGAAATGATAAAGTAATAGTATGGAATGAAAAGGTTAAAGACCCGGTAGCAGTATATTATGCCTGGTCTGATAATCCTGAGCATGCAAATTTATATAATAAAGAGGGTTTACCAGCATCACCTTTTAGAACTGGTGAGTTATGTAGAAAATGATAAATGTGTGAATTTATGGTTTGTTCTGGTACTTAAGATTATTTTTTTACGGAGAGTGAATAAATGAATAGAAGAAATCAGAGTAATGATTATCAATGCTGGCTGGGATATAATAAGATTCAGGAACAGGAATTATTAAAATATTATAGAGAGCTATTAAGAACAATTGTAATAACTGGGGATACCCCGGTTATTAAATCTGCCAGGGAAGAGCTGATAAAAGGAATAGAAGGCTTAACAGGTATTGACCCTATGATTGCTGATGCCCCAGAAGAAAAAACATTTTTAATAGTAGTCAAGTCAGGTAATCCTTATCTTGATAATTTAATTTCTAAAGATATCTTAGCTAAGATTAATGAAGAAGGTTTTCTTATTAAATCAGTAAAAAGAAATGGACAACAAAAGATTATTATCACTGGAAAATCTGATCAGGGACTATTATATGGAGTTTTTAGTTTCTTAAGAATGATTCAGATGGAAAAAGAACTGGATGATATTGAAATTATAAATAATCCAGTTAATTCATTAAGGTTTATTAATCATTGGGATAATCTGGATGGCAGTATTGAAAGGGGTTATGCTGGAAAATCAATTTTCTATAATAATAATCAATTAACAGATAATCTGGATAGAATAATTGACTATGCCCGTTTACTAGCTTCTATTGGTATTAATAGTATTGTTATTAATAATGTTAATGTTCATAGGGAAGAAACTAAGTTAATTGATGATAAGCTGGATATGGTTAAAAAATTAGCTGATATATTTAGAAATTATGGTATTAAGACCTTTCTCAGCATTAACTTTGCCAGTCCGATAGAATTGGGTGGTTTATCAACTGCTGATCCCTTGAATAGTGAGGTCAGAAAATGGTGGGGGTATAAGGTTGAAGATATTTATGCTGAGATACCTGATTTTGGAGGTTTTCTGGTAAAGGCAGATTCAGAACACCGGCCAGGACCTTTTACTTATAAGCGTAATCATGCCGAAGGGGCAAATATGCTGGCAGAGGAATTAAAACCATTTGGGGGGATTCTTATCTGGCGTTGTTTTGTCTATAATTGTCAACAGGACTGGCGAGATTATCAAACTGATAGAGCCCGGGCTGCCTATGATAACTTTAAACCTCTGGATGGTGAGTTTCTTGAGAATGTAATATTACAGGTAAAGAATGGACCCCTGGACTTTCAGGTCAGGGAACCAGTTTCTCCTTTGTTTGGGGCTATGGGAGCAACGAATCAGTTTTTAGAATTACAAATCACCCAGGAATATACTGGACAACAGAGGCATTTATGTTATCTGGTTCCACAGTGGAAAGAGGTTCTTGATTTTGATACTTATGCCAGGGGTAAGGGGTCAACTGTTAAAAAGGTAATAGCCGGTTCTCTATTTAGCCAGTTATATGGCGGGATTGCTGGTGTAGTAAATATAGGTGATGATGATAACTGGACTGGCCATACATTGGCTCAATCCAACTTATATGGTTTTGGAAGATTAACCTGGAATCCTGATCTTTCTTCTGGAGAGATAACTGATGAATGGGTAAGACTGACCTTTGGTAATGACCCAGTTGTAGTTGAAACAATATCCCAGATGCTGTTGGATTCCTGGGAAATATATGAGAATTATACATCACCATTAGGGATTGGTTGGATGGTAAATCCAAATCATCACTATGGACCTAATGTGGATGGCTATGAATATTCTCGCTGGGGGACATATCACCGGGCAGATCATTTTGGTATTGGAGTAGATAGGTCTGTCAAGACCGGTACTGCTTATGCCGGACAGTATTTTGAAGAAAATGCCATTAGATATGAATCAATTGAATTTTGTCCTGATGAGTTATTGTTGTTCTTTCATCACGTACCCTATATACACCAACTAAAATCAGGAAAAACAGTAATTCAACATATTTATGACAGTCATTTTACTGGTGTAGAACAGGCTATTGTACTTAAGAAAAAATGGGAAGGGCTTAAAGATAAAATTGATGAAAAACGATACAGTAACATTTTAGCCAGACTCAGTGAACAGGTAGAACATGCCAAGGAATGGCGAGATGTTATTAACAGCTATTTTTATAGAAAAGCTAGTATACCAGACGAATTAGATAGGAAAATATACTAAAAATATAGCACCTTATAAAATAATAGAGATATAGCTAATATTCTTAATAAGAAAATATAAAAAATTAACATATTAATATATTTAAGTAAAAACCGATTCTAATTTGAAATTGAAAGGAGTTTATGAATAGTTAACATATAAAATTAAGAAGGAGTGTTTAAGATAAGAAAAGCTGATAGAACAAATAATAAGGGGGCTTTTTTTACAGGAGAGTACAGAAATGTGTTTAAAGAATATGGTTATTCTGAAACTGAGATTGAAGCGAAGGTTAAAGACACCTGGCAGCAGTTATTTTTTGGAGATGAAGATATCAGGTTTTATCACCCAGTTAGTGATGATATGGGGTATATAACTGATACTGGTAACAATGATGTCAGAACTGAAGGCATGTCCTACGGAATGATGATGGCTGTACAGATGGATGAAAAAGAGTTATTTGACCGTCTCTGGAAGTGGACAAAAACCTATATGTGGCATGATAGCGGTAAATATAAAGGCTATTTCGCTTGGTCATGTGCCCTTGATGGAAGTAGGAATGCCCAGGGGCCGGCACCTGATGGAGAGGAATATTTTGCAATGGCATTATTATTTGCTTCAAATCGTTGGGGAGATGGAGCAGAACCTTTTAATTATAGTGAGCAAGCTAAAGATATACTTCATGAAGTTATTCATAAAGGAGAAGATGGAGGAGAAGGAGATCCCCTGTGGGATCCAGATAATAAACTGATTAAGTTTGTTCCTAAGTGTAACTTTACTGATCCTTCTTATCATTTACCCCATTTCTATGAATTGTTCTCTCACTTGGGTAATCAGGAAGACCGTCAATTTTGGTCAGAAGCAGCTGAGGCAAGTAGAGTATATTTGAGAAAAGCCTGTCACCCTGTAACAGGTCTATCTGCAGAGTATGCCCATTATGATGGCAGTCCGGAAAAGACAAAGGGACATCAACACTTTTATAGTGATTCCTATCGTGTTGCCATGAATATTGGGCTGGATTATGAATGGTTCAGGGCAGATGGATGGCAGAAAGAAGAAGCAAATAAAATCCAGAGTTTTTTTGCTAATAAGGAAGATTATACCAAATACACTCTAAATGGCAGAGAACTTGTAAGGCCGGATTATTTACATAATGTTGCTTTGGTTGCCGCAAATGCTATGGCTGCTCTTGCTGGAGATGGAGAAGCGGCTAAAAAATCTGTGGACAAATTTTGGATTATTCCTCTGCGTAGAGATAAGCGGCGCTATTATGATAATTGCCTATACTTTTTTAGTCTATTAGCTTTAAGTGGGAATTACCGTATCTGGTAGTTTTGTATTATGTTACAGTATAATGAAAGGACTATTCTGTTCAAAAAATATCAGAAAAATTAAAATCATATAATTATTAAGGTGTTTCCTATATTCTGTAGGGTTGTATATGTGTGTAATAGCAAATACAATTGAATTAAAATAAATTAAGGGAGGATTTATTTTGAAAAAGTATAGGATTGTATTGTTATTACTGGTATTGGTCATATCAATAAGTTGTACTGTTATGGCTGGAGAGCTAAAGGAGTTTGATGTATTTATTAGTATGGCACTGCCTGATTACCCTGGTTCAACGATAATTGGTGATATTATCAGGGAAGAAACCGGTGTCAAACTGAACAGGGAATATCTGGTGGGAGACCTGGAAACCAAAGTCGGTTTAATGATTGCCAGTGGGGAATACCCGGATATGCTAGTTGGAGCACATTTTACCGACAAGTTTGTGGATGCAGGTGTTTTAATTCCCTTAGAGGATTTAATTGAAGAACATGCACCCAATATTAAGAAATATTATGCAAGACATATGAAGTCTTTAACAAAAGAGGATGGACATATCTATTATCTTCCCCAACAGGCTATTCCTTATGGCGCAGGTGAAAGAAGATACCCGGCAGTTGGCTTTTTTATCAATAAAAGGGTATTAAAAGAGGCAGGTTATCCTGTTATTAAGACTTTTGAGCAATACTTTGAGCTAATAGAAAATTATCAAAAAAAACACCCGACATATAAAGGACAGGACACTATTGGATATCTAAGCCTGTATGATAGTTGGAGAAATTTTGCTACCAATAATGGTCCGATGCATTTAATTGGTTATCCCAATGAAGGAGCTTTTTTACCTATTAAAGAAGCTGGCAAATTTGTTATAAGGCCATATAATGGTGGTTTTGTTGAACACTATTATTACCAGAAGCTGAATGAAATGTATAATAAGGGTGTAGTTGATCCAGAAACATTTGTTATCAATTATGACCAGTATTTAGAGAAAATAAGTTCGGGACGTGTACTGGGTACACATAATCAATACTGGCAGATAGAAAAAGCCCAAAATATCCTGCGTCAAGAAGACCCGGATAGTATTATGGTTCCCTTTCCAGTTGTATATGATGAAGCTGTAGAGGAGTTTGTGCGTGATACGCCATATGTTCAAACAACTCAGGGCATGGGTATTACAACCGCCTGTGAAGACCCTGTAGCAGCTATTAAGTATCTTGATTATCTGATAAGTAAACAGATATTAATCCAATGGGGTATTGAAGGTGAACACTATGAGCTTGATGAAAATGGTATGTACTATCGAACCAAGGAACAGCAGAAATTATTTGACGACCCTAACTGGGTTAGAGATAAATTTGGCAGGGAATATTTCTATGATGCTTTTCCAAGTCTAATTGGCCTTGATGAAAATGGTAATAGTTATATGGATAGAAGACAGCCAAGCATGATCTATGGTGGTAGTACAGATTCTGAAAAAGAAGTCATGGATGTATATGGAATCAAATCCTTTACAGGTCTGTATAATGACCCAAGGCCTGGTGAAGAAGTACCTTACTATCCCCTCTGGACTATTACACTGGAAACGGGTTCACCTGCACAGATAGAGAAGACCAGATTAGAAGATACCATACGTGAATATGTACCAAAACTTGTGATGAGTAGTCCTGATGAATATGAGGATATCTGGGAGGAATATACAGACAGGATCTCTGGGTTAATGGAGAAACAGATAAAGGTATATCAGGAGAGAATTGATTGGAGGGTTGAAAACTGGGGCTCTGAATAGCTTAATTAATAGGGAAGGTTGATTAGGTTTTAAGATTGAGGGTGCTTTTACTTTGGTACCCTCTTTCTAAATTATTTACTAGGGAGTTGAAGAATTGTGAATAGTAATCTTTCATTAAATACAGCAAATCTACTAGATAAAGATAGTTTCTGGAAGAAAATATGGAAACAACGGGCCTTAGTTTTTATGTCATTACCCTTTATTATTTATGTCATTATTTTTAAATATATCCCTATCTGGGGTTGGATTATAGCCTTTCAGAATTACTGGCCAGCCAAGGGGATTTTAGAACAGACCTGGGTTGGGTTAGAGAACTTCAGGATGCTATTTGAAGACCCTATATTTTATCAGATATTGAGAAATACCCTGGCTATGAGTATCATTAAGCTTGTATTTGGGATGTTTTTTTCTATTTTATTAGCACTAATGTTAAATGAAGTGAGAAACCTTCTTTTTAAGAAATTCACTCAGACTATTTCCTATTTACCACATTTTATATCCTGGGTAGTTGGGGCTAATCTGGTTATGAATATTCTTTCCACAGATGGCGGAATTATAAATGAGATATTATTGAATCTTCATATTATTGATAAACCTATTATGTTTATGGGTATCCCTAAATTATTCTGGTGGGTTGTTGGTGCCTCTCATGTGTGGAAAACAGTGGGTTTTGGTGCTATTTTATATCTGGCTTCTATGACTTCGATTAGTCCTAGTTTATATGAAGCGGCTACTATAGATGGGGCCAGTAGGCTGCAGAGAATCTGGTATATAACTTTACCTGGTATTAAGCCTGTAATCATTATTCTTTTTATTATGAATATTGGTCAGTTAATGAATGTTGGTTTTGAACAAATATATTTATTAAGTAATGGTAGGGTTATAGAGTATTCAAGGATTTTTACAATATTTGAGTTGGACTACGGTTTAAAAATGATGAGATATTCGTTTGCAACAGCTGTTGGAATTTTTAGAAGTGTTGTGAGTCTTGTTCTGGTATTTGGTGCCAATCATGTCGCTAAGCAGATGGGTGAAGAAAGATTAATATAGGGGGGATAATATGCTGTTAAAACCAAAAAGAAAACTGGAAGATATCTTATTAGATACATTTATTTACCTATCACTCTTTTTTCTAATTGTAGTAACTCTTTATCCGTTTTTGCATACCCTGGCTGTTTCCTTTAATGATGGTTTAGATAGTATTAAAGGGGGAATTTATCTCTGGCCGCGTAAATTTACTACCTTTAATTATAAGACAATGTTAACCAGGACACAAACCTTTCATGCAGCGTGGATATCTGTAGCCCGTACACTATTGGTCACAGTGTTTGGTACTTTCTTTACTGCAATGTTAGCCTATGTTGTTAGTAGAAAAGACTTTGTCTTAAGGAAATTTATTTCCTTTATCTATGTTTTGACTATGTATGTTAGCGGAGGGTTAATACCGACTTATTTTCTGTATCAAAAACTGGGCTTGACTAATAATTTTTGGGTTTATGTTTTACCTGGTCTAGTACACGCCTTCAATTTAATAATTATTAGGACATATATACATGATTTACCTGAAAGTCTTGTTGAATCAGCCAAGATTGATGGAGCCAGCGAATTAACTATATTTTTAAGGATTATTCTGCCTTTATGTAAACCAGTACTGGCTACTATAGCAATTTTTACAGCTGTTTATCACTGGAATGCCTGGTGGGATGTATTTTTATATAATTCATCAAATCCTGCCTTAAGTACCCTGGCATATGAACTGCAGAAAGTACTGGCCAGTGCCCAGTCTATGTCCGGCTCAATGGAACAGGCTATGTCACAGGCTGCAGCTGGAAGTCAAATTACACCAAGGGCTATCAGGGCGACTATGACCATAATTGTTACTGTACCAATTGCAGTTATTTATCCCTTTTTACAGAAATATTTTGTTCATGGTTTAACACTTGGCGGTGTCAAGGAGTAAGGTCTATTTTATTTAAAATGGGTGTTAGCTAATGGGTAATTATAGTAATCTATTAAATGATGTTAAAGTTAAATACAAACTAATTTTCATCTATATAGTGTGTGTGGTAGCACCCATTATTGTAATTAATCTAATTTTTTACAATAATATGGTTGCCAATGTTAAAGAAATTAATAAAAATTATTACAGACTATCCACTCAACGTATAGTTACTAAAATTGAAAATGACTTTGATTTTATAATAAGTCTTTCTGATAAGATTTCTTTAGATCAAAAACTATATGAAATGCTGGATAAAGGTTATGAAACTAATTTGGATTATGTAGAGACATATTTCGATTATTTTAAACCTTATATCTATTTAAATGGTGAGGCTTATCAGCAGATAAATAAAATGATAGTTTATACAGATAATCCAAGTGTTTTAAATTCTGGTTCTATCTATAGAATGGATTATCTTGATGAAGAATGGCTTGAAAATATTATTAAATCACCTGAAAGACTCCATATAATTTATGGAGAGAGCAAGAAAAAATCAGATGGTACTATCATCACTCCTATATCAATTATAAGGGTTTTAAATGAATTTCAGGGTATAGACCGTTATCTAAAGGTTATTAGGATTGATTTGTACGCAGAAAATATTATTAAGATTATAAATTCAGAAACAAATAAAAAAAATGTTTTTATATTTGATGCTAGTGGCAGTATACTATTTTCCAATAATATAGCTAGCAATGTGCATACCGTCTTCTTAGAAACAGCTGTAAATGGCCAGGGGTTTGAATATAATAAACACATTATTCAGAAAAAAATAAATGGCTCTTTAAACTGGATGCTTATTAATGTACTAGATGTTGATAGTATAAAAAGGGCCCTGGTGAGGCCGAGAAATAACATTATTCTTCTTACTTTATTAAGCCTTTTACTGTCTTCATTGATTATATTTTTCATTTACCGTTCTTTTTATCTAAGATTAAATGCCCTGTCAGAACATGTAAGTAATTTGGAGCAGGATTTTAATAAACCATATACAGGCTTACAGGGTAGAGACGAGATAGGTAGTCTAATCAGGGCCTATAATATAATGGTTAGCAAGATAAAGACATTAATTACAGATGTCTATGAGGCCAGGTTGGAACAGTCACATATTAAATTAGAAAAGAAACAGGCAGAGATAAATGCCTTACAGAGTCAAATAAACCCTCATTATTTATTTAATACCCTGGAATCAATTCGAATGAAATCAATAGATAAAAGGGAAATAGAAACTGGCAAAATAATTAAATATTTAGCTCGTTCACTGCGTAGAATGATAAGTTTTCGGCAGGAATGGATAGATGTTCAAGAAGAACTTGCTTATATAAAGGATTTTTTAAAGATACAAAAATACCGTTTTGGGGATGAATTTGAGTATATTCTGGATATTGAACCTGAAACACTGGACATAAAAATACCTAAACTAATTATACAGCCCTTTGTTGAAAATGCCTGTATTTATGGTGTTGAGGGTAGTGAAGACCCTGGTGAAGTTTATGTTAAAATCGATATATCTGGAGATAAATTAATTTGTATTGTTAGAGATAATGGTATAGGCATCAAGAAGGATAAGTTGAATTTTATCTTAAAGCATATAAAAAATGAAGATATACAAGTGAATAACATTGGTATTAATAATATTTATCAGAGATTAAATCTATATTATGGTGATGATTTTGTTTTGCATATTGAAAGTAAGGAAGGTATTGGAACTATGGTTAAATTAATTATTCCAATGGGGGTTAAAGATGTACAGGGTTATGATTGTAGATGATGAACCAAATATTCGTAATGGTTTGCGTAATATAATTAACTGGCAGAAGTATAATTTTATTGTCTGTTCTGTAGCCAGAAATGGAAAAGATGCTATAGAAAAGATGAAGTCTACTTATCCAGATTTGATTATTACTGATATCAAAATGCCTGGATTGGATGGACTTGGTTTAATTAAATATATTAGGAAAAGTATGTATGATAAGAATATGTCTTTTATTATCTTAAGTGGTTATGATGAGTTTGCTTATGCTAAAGAAGCTATTAAATATAATGTCTCCAGATATCTATTAAAACCTATTGATGAGGAAGAGTTAATAGATATTGTAGAAATACTAGCAGAGAAATTATCACAGAAAAATAGATTTGAATTTTTTTATAATAGACAGGTTGAAGAATTTAGTGAAGAATTTAATGAAATAGAGGAATTTGGTGTATTGGTAAATGTAATCTGTGATAATCAAAAATTAAGGATCAAAAAAACAATTAAGAATATGTTTAATGATTTTAATCAGGTATATTTACATCCAAGAATAATTAAAATATATTTAGCTAATTATTTGCTTGAAATATCTAAAATTATTACTAATATGGGTGGTTCTATTGAGAGTATTGTTAAAAAATACAATATATTTAATACAGACATTTCTGCTTATAATTTAATACAATTAGAAAATGAGCTAAGGGAATTTTCTTTTGAGGTAGCTCAGTTTATTAGTGAGTTGAAACAATCATGTAGTATTATTAATAAGGTTAAACAGTATATAAAGGACAATTATTTTAAGGAAATTAAATTAAAAGGGATAGCAAAAAAATTCTATATCAACCCTGCATATCTAGGTCAATTATTTAAAAAAGAAAATGGATTAAATTTTTCTGAGTATTTAAGTGAAATTAGATTAAATAATGCTAAAAAACTATTGAGAGATACTAATTTACATGTATATCAGGTTGCCGAGAAAGTCGGGTATAAAAACTCAGATTACTTTATTATTAAATTTAAAGAAAAGGTAGATTGCACCCCCATGGAATATAAAAATAGACATAGGTAGATTCAGATCCCCCTCCCCACTGTGTTTTAAAAATACAGTGGGGTTGTGTTTTTATATTTTTCTCTGACATCCCGGTATTCACTGGGTTATTTATTTGACTTTATATTTTAATAAACGTATAATTAATATTAAATTGGAAATAAATAAAACTTGTTTTAGATAGGATATCAACTCCTGATCTGGAGGTGTAATTTTTTGGCTAAAGATGATATTATAGCTATGATTAATAATTTGCGTGAAGAGATCAGGTATCATGAATACCGCTATTATGTCCTTGATTCACCTGAGATTTCTGATGCTGAATATGATCAATTAATGAAAAAATTGGAAAGACTCGAAAAGGAGAACCCTGAGCTGATTACAGTAGACTCACCGACTCAGCGGGTTGGTGGTGAACCCTTAGAGAGTTTTGCTAAAGTGGAACATAGTACACCGATGTTAAGCCTTAGTAATGCTTTTAATGATGGTGAATTGAGGGATTTTGCTAATAGGGTTTATAAACTGGCCGGGACTAGGGAGATTGAATTCATTGTTGAACATAAAATTGATGGTCTTTCAGCAATATTAACTTATGAAAGAGGACGTTATGTACAGGGGGCTACCAGAGGGAATGGAATTATTGGTGAAGATGTAACAGAAAATATTCGAACCATCCGGAGTCTACCTCTCAGACTTAAAAAGGATGTTAACCTGGAGCTCAGAGGCGAGGTTTACATTGCTAAGGGTGATTTTGAGAAGATAAATGAACAACGTCTGGATAGGGATGAGGAGCCTTTTGCTAACCCGCGAAATGCGGCTGCCGGGTCTATCAGACAGTTAGACCCCCGTATTGCAGCTGAACGCTCACTGTCTATACTGGTTTATGATCTGCTTAGTTATGACCTTGAAGGGATAGATACCCATTCACAGGCCCTTAATTTTTTGATAGAACAGGGTTTTAAGGTGAACTGGCACCAAAAATGTGATAATATAGATGAGGTAATAGAATTATGTAAGCAGTGGACCGAAGAAAGGGATAAACTTCCCTTTGAGATTGATGGGATTGTTATTAAGGTGAATAATCTGGCCTTACGGCAAGAACTTGGTTCTACAGCAAAGAGCCCGCGCTGGGCAATAGCCTTTAAATTTCCTGCCCAGTTAAAAACAACGGTTATTAAAGACATTATTATTTCAGTGGGAAGGACAGGGGCTTTGACCCCGACAGCACTTCTTCAAGCAGTGGAAATAGCTGGTTCAACAGTTAGTAGGGCTACATTACATAATGAAGATGAAATAAAGAGGAAAGATATTAGAATAGGTGACCATGTATTAATTAAAAAAGCTGGTGATGTGATTCCCAAGGTTGTTAAAGTCATTAAAAATAAGAGGAATGGTAGTGAGCGAATATTTCAAATGCCTGACAGTTGTCCTGTATGTGGTGGAGAGGTAGCCCGTGAAGGTGATGAGGCAGTTCACAGGTGTACTAATGTAACCAGTTGTCCAGCACAACGGAGAGAGGGTATTATTCACTTTGTTTCACGTAATGCTATGAATATAGATGGGGTTGGTCCGGCCTTGATAGACCAGTTGTTGGACAGGGATTTAATAGAGGATTATGCTGACCTTTATGGTCTCAATAAAGATATGCTATTACCCCTGGACAGAATTGGTGAAAAGTCAGCTGCTAATGTAATTGAGGCCATTCAAATGAGTAAGCAGAGGTCTTTACATAGATTAATCTTTGCTCTGGGTATCAGGCATGTTGGAGCAGGTGTTGGAAGGGTTCTTACCGAGCATTATCATTCGATTAGCAATTTATCCCGGGCTACTCAGGAGGAGCTAGAGCAAATAGATGAAATAGGTCCGGTAATTGCTGCGAGTATTGTCTATTTCTTTAAAGAAATAAGGAACCAGCGGGTTATTGACAAATTAAGGGCTGCTGGTGTTAAAATGGAAGAAAAAAAGGTAGTAGATAACCAAGAAAAACCCTTACAGGATAAGAAATTTGTTTTTACCGGCGGTCTAGAGAAATATACCCGTAATGAGGCTAAAGAACTGGTTTTATCTGCCGGGGGTAAAGTTACTTCAAGTCTCAGTAAAAATACGGATTACCTGGTGGTAGGAGATAACCCTGGTTCTAAATTTGAGAAGGCCAGCGAGCTGGGGGTTGAAATATTAAATGAAGAGGGATTTGATGAATTATTAGGATTATAAGTAATAAATTTAGTATAAATAATCAGGAGAGGGTGAATTAGATGATTAGCAAGAAGGATGTAGAGTATATTGCCAACTTAGCCAATCTGAAGGTTGATGAAGCTGACAAAGATGTCTTTGCCAAACAACTTGGTGATATTCTGGAATATGTAGAAAAGTTAAATGAACTTGATACGGATGGTGTTGTCCCTACTGCCTATACTGTGCCCATGAAAAATGTCTTTAGGGAAGATAAGGCAGAACCATCAATTGAGCGGGATAAGGCTTTAGCAAACGCCCCGGATAAAAAGGATGGTCAGTTCAGGGTGCCACCAATTATTAGTGAATAAGTTGTGATAAGTAAAGGAGGTTATTAATTTGGAGTTATATGATTTAACGATTCACGAATTAAAGGAAAGACTGGTTGATCAAGAGATTTCAGTTACTGAGGTATTAAACACTTTCTATGAGAGAATAGACCAGGTGGATGATAGTGTTAGGGCATATGTCAGCCTGACCAGGGATGAGGCTTATCAAAGAGCAGGGGAGGATCTTACTGGTTCACTGGCTGGTATTCCACTGGCAATTAAAGATAATATGTCTACAGAGGGGATTAAGACTACTTGTTCTTCAAATATTCTTAATAACTATCGACCACCATATGATGCTACAGTTGTTAAAAAACTAAAAGAGGCTGGAGCTATAATGCTTGGTAAAGCCAATATGGATGAGTTTGCTATGGGTTCTTCTACTGAAAACTCCGGTTTTTTTAAGACACATAACCCCTGGAATCTTGACCATGCACCAGGCGGGTCCAGTGGTGGGTCAGCTGCTGCAGTTGCTGCTGGAGAAGCAGCAGGGGCTTTAGGGTCTGATACAGGTGGTTCGATCCGCCAGCCGGCTGCCTATTGTGGGGTTGTTGGTTTAAAACCTACTTATGGTAATGTTTCGCGTTATGGTTTAGTAGCTTTTGCTTCTTCACTTGATCAGATCGGCCCAATTACTAAGGATGTAAAGGATTCAGCTATTTTACTTAATGCCATAACAGGACATGACCCTATGGATTCAACATCAGTTAAGATTGATAAACCGGATTATACTGAGTTTATTAAAGAGGATGTTAAAGGATTAAAAATAGGTCTGCCTGAAGAGTATTTTTCATTAGAGATTAATTCTGAGGTTAAAGAGAGTGTCTTAACTGCTGTTAAAAAAATGGAAGAAGCCGGTGCCATTGTTGAGGAGGTTAGTCTTCCCAGTGCTGAATATGCTCTGGCTGCTTATTATATAATTGCTCCTGCTGAAGCCAGTTCAAACCTGGCCAGATATGATGGGGTTAGATATGGATTTCGCAGTGAACAGGCCAGTAATGTAAGTGAAATGTTTACTACTACCAGGAATCAGGGGTTTGGTGATGAGGTTAAAAGGAGAATTATGCTGGGGACCTATGTGCTGAGTTCTGGTTATTATGATGCTTATTACTTAAAGGCCCAGAAAGTGAGAACACTCATCAAGGAAGATTTTGATAAATTATTTAAAGAATATGACCTGCTTATTTCGCCAACCACCCCAACAACTGCTTTTAAACTAGGTGAGATGAGTGATCCTCTGGAAATGTACCAGATGGATATCTTTACTGTGCCTATTAATATAGCAGGAATACCTGCTATTTCCCTACCTTCTGGATTTGATAGTGCAGGTTTGCCTATTGGTTTACAGATAATGGGGCCGCATTTTGGAGAGGGTAAGATATTACAGGCTGCCTATACACTGGAACAGTTGTTAAATATAAAGGATAAGAGGGCAAAAGTGGAGGTGTCAAAATGAGTGTAGAATATGAGGTAGTTATTGGTTTAGAGGTTCATGCCCAGTTAGCTACTGAGTCAAAGATATTCTGTGATTGTAGTACTGAGTTCGGGGCTGCTCCTAATACCCATGTCTGTCCTGTATGTTTGGGATTACCCGGCACTTTACCTGTTCTGAATAAAAAAGTACTGGAGTATGCTATTATGGCTGGTCTGGCTTTGAATTGTGAAATAAGTGAATACAGTAAGTTTGATCGAAAGAACTACTTTTATCCTGACCTGCCCAAGGCATATCAGATCTCTCAGTTTGATCTCCCTATCTGTGAACATGGCTCTATAGAGATTGAGACAGAAGAAGGGAAGAAAGAGATAGGTATTACCCGGATACATATGGAGGAAGATGCCGGTAAATTAATACATGAAGGTAGTATTGATAAATCAACAGGGAGTCTGGTAGATTATAACCGGACAGGTGTCCCTTTAATTGAGATTGTAAGTGAACCAGATATGAGGACACCTGCTGAGGCCAGGGCATATCTGACCCAGTTAAAAAAGGTACTTGAGTATTTAGAGGTGTCTGATTGTAATATGGAAGAGGGTTCACTCCGCTGTGATGCCAATGTTTCTATTAGACCGGTAGGTCAAAAAGAGTTTGGTACTAAAGCGGAGCTTAAAAATATGAATTCCTTTAAGGCAGTTGAGAAGGCCCTGGAATATGAAGTAGAAAGGCAGAAGATAGTTCTTGGACGTGGTGATGAAGTAGTTCAGGAGACCAGGACCTGGGATGATAGTCTAAATAAAACTATTTCTATGAGGGGAAAAGAGGAGGCTCATGATTACCGATATTTCCCTGAACCTGACCTTGTCCCCATGGAAGTAGATAAAGAGTGGGTTAAAGAACTGTCTGATAGTTTACCTGAACTTCCGGTTGAAAAGATGAAACGCTTTGTGACAGCATATGGCCTCCCTCAGTATGATGCTGAAGTACTTACAGATACTAAAGCCCTGGCTGAGCTTTTTGAGGAAGGGGTAACGGCCTATGATGACCCCAAAGGGGTAAGCAACTGGATTATGGGAGATTTTCTCCGTTTGGTGAAAGAGGAGAATATAGCAGTTGAAGAGAGCAAATTAAGTGGTGAATTGCTGGGTAAGATGCTGCAGTTGATGGATGCTGGTACTATCAGCAGTAAGATTGCCAAGACTGTTTTTAAAGAGATGTTCAAGACTGGAAAAGACCCTGAAACTATTGTTGAGGAAAAGGGTCTAAAACAGATCAGTGATGAGAGTAAGATTGAAGAGATAGTTGATCAGGTTATCAGTGATAACCCTGAGGCTGTCGAAGATATTAAGAGTGGTAAGGGTAAAGCCATTGGTTTTCTTGTCGGACAGGTTATGAAGGAGACCAGGGGCAAGGCCAATCCTGGTATGGTTAATCAGTTGTTACGGGACAAATTGATGGATTAGTGTTGTTTTGCTGTAGAATAAGTATAAATGAGAAGGACTGTTGATTCCCCCGGGGTTAATGGTCCTTTTGGTATAATTTATTGGCTTTAGTTTATACTAAAGGAATATACATTAATTAAAAATAGGGGTGATTAGTTATGACTAATTGTTCAACAATAATGGCAGTTCTACTTGATAAAAGGACAGATGCAGCTCCAACTGTACAGGAGATTCTCACTAAATACGGTTGTATCATCAGTAGTAGGATAGGTTTGCATCAGACCGGGGAGTGTGCAGAAGAGGGTTTGATTATTCTGCATTTGTGTGGAGAAGATGGGGAGATTGATAAATTGCAGCAGGAGCTAACAGAGGTTTATCGGGTCAAGGTTAAAAAGATGGAAATACGTTTCGATGACTAGGGATATTATTAAGTATTTGTAAAAAATATTACAGAAATATAAAGATTATACTTGACATTTATATCACAATATCTTAATATATAAATATAAAGATAAATATTAATTTCACAAAGGATGTGTAGTTTAGTGAAGAATATAACAGATGAAATGGAGCAGATTAAGGAGGGTGCCAGGCTCTTTAAGGCCTTATCTCATCCAATAAGGCTGTGTATTGTTAAGGGGTTAATTAAGGAAGAAGGTTGTAATGTTTCCAAGATACAGTATTGTCTTGATATACCTCAATCCACTCTCTCACAACACCTAATCAAACTAAAAGATATGGGTATATTAAAGGGAGAAAGGGATGGACTTAATGTTAATTATTATGTAATTAATGAGGAAGCACGCAGGGTTATTCAGACTCTATTTGATTATTAATAAGGAGGAGTTATAATGGTCAAGAAGGTTGTTATTGTTGGTGGTGTTGCAGGGGGTGCTAGTACAGCTGCTCGTTTGAGAAGACTTGACGAAGAGGCAGATATTGTTATTTATGAAAGAGGAGACCATATATCCTTTGCCAACTGTGGTCTGCCCTATCATATTGGTGGAGTTATTAAAGATAGAGAAAGATTACTAGTACAGACACCAGAGGCAATGGAAGCCCGTTTTAATATAAGTGTTAAAGTAAAGCATGAAGTTAAGTCTATTGATAAGGAAAAGAAAGAAGTTTTAGTAAAAGATTTAAAAAATGACCAGACTTTTACTGAAAGTTATGATTATCTGGTTCTTTCACCTGGTGCTGAACCATTTAAACCAGCAATTGAAGGTATTGATAGTAATAATGTTTTTACCTTGAGAAACATACCAGATACTGATAGAATAAATGACTATTTAAAATCTAAAGCCCCTAAAAAAGCTGTAGTAGTTGGCGGGGGTTATATTGGTATTGAAATGGCAGAAAATCTTCAGGAAAGGGGATTAGAGGTATCTCTGGTGGAGATGTTAGACCAGGTTCTCAGTCCTTTAGACTATGAAATGGCTGCTATGGTTCATAATCACCTCAGAATGAAAGGAATTAAACTGTATTTAAAAGATGGTATTAAAGCAGTTAAAAATAGAAATGGTAATACTAATGTTGTACTAGAAAGTGGTCAAGAGATAGCCACAGACATGGTTATTATGTCAATTGGGGTCAGACCAAATGTAGAGTTAGCAGAAGGGGCTGAACTGGCATTAGGACCTACTGGCGGTATTAAGGTAAATGAGTATTTACAGACTTCTGCTGAGAATATATATGCCCTTGGTGATGCAATTGAGGTGAATAATCTGATTAGTGGTAAACCATCCCTTTTACCACTGGCCGGTCCGGCCAATAAACAGGGAAGGATAACTGCTAATAATATTACTCATGGTAATAAAGAAAAATATCGGGCGACCCAGGCTACATCAATTGCCAAGGTATTTGAGATGACTGTTGCTACTACTGGAAATAATGAGAAATTATTAAAAGAGGATGATCTAGCATATCAGGTTTCCTATACAAATTCTAATAATCATGCTGGTTATTATCCAGGGGCCAGTCCTATGTTTATTAAAATAATCTTTACCGCTCAAGAGGGTAAATTACTGGGGGCACAGATTATTGGGCATGATGGTGTTGATAAAAGAATAGATATACTGGCAACAGCGGTTAGACATGGTCTTACTGTATTTGATCTACAGGAATTAGAACTGGCCTATGCCCCACCATATGGTTCTGCTAAAGATCCAGTTAATATGGCTGGTTTTGCTGCTGGTAATATTCTGAAAAATATAGTAGAACCTATTCAATATCATGAAATAGATAAGCTGGATGATAATGTAATATTACTTGATGTACGAGAAGATGTAGAGGTACAGCTGGGAATGATAGAGGGTGCTATCCATATTCCAGTAAATAGTCTACGGGATAGGCTTGATGAGCTAGATAAGAATAAGGAGGTTGTTGTGTATTGTGCTGTAGGACTCAGGGGATATATTGCCTGTCGTATTTTACTACAACATGGTTTTAATAAGGTTAAAAACCTGGTAGGTGGTTATAAACTTTATAGTGCTGTAGAGATGAATAATAAAGAGCTTGCTGAAGAACCAGGTCAAGAAGAGGTATACTCTGCTTCTAATCCTGAAGAAGGAAAAATAGTAGGGGAGAAAGTTTTGCAAAAAAAGGCAGGCCAGACAGTAGAACTTGATGCCTGTGGCTTGCAGTGTCCCGGTCCAATCATGCAGGTCTATCAGATGATAGAAACCCTTGACGAGGGCGACATTCTAGAAGTTACTGCTACTGATGCTGGTTTTTCTCATGATATTGCTGCCTGGTGTAAAAACACTGGTAATAGGCTAATGGAAAGTAAAGAAGAAAATGGTAAATATATGGTTTCTATTATGAAGGGTTTAGATGAGACAGAGACTATGGCTAATAAACAACAGCCTAAAAAGAAAAAGACCATGGTTGTTTTTAGTGGTGAACTAGATAGGGCTATTGCTTCTTTTATAATTGCTAATGGGGCTGCTGCTATGGGTAATGAGATTACAATGTTTTTTACTTTCTGGGGTTTAAACATTTTAAGAAAAGATCAGCGGGTTGATGTTAATAAGAGTTTTATGGATAAGATGTTTGGCAAGATGATGCCCCGAGGTAGCAATAAACTACCCCTTTCCAATATGAATATGTTTGGTTTTGGGGCTCAAATGATTAGGCGTGTAATGAAGGAAAAGGGTGTTGATTCCCTTGAAGACTTGATAGGTCAAGCTAAAGCAAATGGTGTTAAAATGGTAGCTTGCCAGATGTCAATGGATGTTATGGGGATAAAAAAGGAAGAGCTTATTGATGGAGTAGAGGTTGGTGGTGTAGCTACTTTCTTAGGTGAATCTGATGAAGCAAATATGAGTCTTTTTATTTAATACTGTATATAAAACTCCCAGGGAAAATATCCTTGGGGGTTTTTTAAAAGAAATGTTGTCTGTCACTATAGTTACTTTATTATTTAGTTTATTGGAAAGGGTGTGTTTTGATTTTCTTGCAGCAGGAACGTGTGTATGCTATAATTAAAAATAAGCAAATAACTGTTTGATTAATTATAAGGTAAGGGAGAGTTTGTGATGGATTTATTAGATAAACTAAATATCCTATCAGCTGCAGCTAAATATGATGTTTCTTGTTCTTCCAGTGGGAGTAAACGACGTAATACCCCTGGTGGAATCGGGAATGCAGCTGTTAGTGGTATCTGTCACAGCTGGTCAGATGATGGACGGTGTATCTCACTATTGAAGATACTTTTTACTAACTACTGTATCTATGACTGTGAATATTGTGTTAACCGTTCTTCAAATGACCTGCCGAGGGCTGCTTTTACACCTGATGAAGTTGTTAATTTAACAGTTAATTTTTATCGCAGGAATTACATAGAAGGCCTGTTTTTAAGTTCTGCTGTGATTAAGAGTCCAGATTATACCATGGAATTACTCTTGCAGACTGTACGCAAATTACGCGAAGAATTTAAGTTTAACGGTTATATACACCTTAAGGCAATACCAGGTGCTGATTATTCACTAATATTGGCAGCAGGCAGATATGCGGATAGAATGAGTGTTAATATCGAACTCCCATCACAAAAAAGTTTAAAATTACTGGCCCCCCAGAAAGAAATGAATGCTATTATAGAACCAATGAGAGAAATTGGTACAATGATTAAAAATAATAAGGAAGAGAAAAATTCTAAAAAGAAAGTGCTCAAATTTGTGCCAGCCGGGCAGAGTACCCAGTTGATTGTTGGGGCCAGTCCAGAATCTGATTTTCATATTTTAAAGTTATCAGAAGGTTTATATAATAAGTTGAGCATGAAAAGGGTTTATTATTCTGCCTATGTTCCGGTAAATAATACCCCAACATTACCTGCTATAAAAAACCCGCCATTATTACGTGAACACAGATTATATCAGGCTGACTGGTTGTTAAGGTTTTATGGGTTTAATGCTGAAGAACTCCTTGATAATAAGAATCCTAATTTTGATGCTGACCTTGATCCTAAGGCCAATTGGGCTTTGAATCATTTAGAAGTATTTCCCCTGGAGATCAATACAGCCAGTTATCAACAATTACTTAGAATTCCTGGTTTAGGGGTGAAATCTGCCCGCCGAATTATGTCTGCCCGGAAGACAGGCAGTATTGATTATGATGATTTAAAGAACTTTGGAACAGTCTTAAAAAGGGCAAGGTACTTTATTACCTGTAAAGGGAAATATTATGGTGGTATACCGATTAGGGAAGACCTGATCAAATCAAGACTTATAAATGGAAAAAGTGAAACTGGAGAGCAATTATCACTATTTCAGGAGCCGGTCGGGAAAGAGACCAGATCCCTGGCCTTTCTGGAGAGTGGTGAATAGATGCCTCTTTATTATTATCTATATGATGGCAGTTTTCCTGGACTAATGACTGCTATTTATCAGGCTTATTACTATGAACATAAACCGAATTACATTATCAGTTCCAATAAATATCAGCCAGCATTATTTGCTGAAAAGGTAATAATAAAAACAGATATGAAGAAATTTGACCGTGTTTATCAAGCAGTTAAAAAGAAAATATCAAATAGGTCATTACAAAAGATTTATTATGCCTACTTATCTGAATTAGATGATATTGAGATGAAAATCTACCGGTATTTAAGAATGGGATTTACTATTGGAAAGAAAATAGACGGCCATTTAAGTAATAAGCTGGTATTAAAATTAAATAAAATTTACAATAAAGTAAGTGGTGAACGCCACCGTCTACTAGGGTTGTTGCGTTTTAGAAAGATAGCAGGAGATATATATTATGCCCCTTTTGAACCGGATCATAATGTTATTACCTTAATGGCACCACATTTTGCCAAAAGGCTGGTTGATCAAAACTGGATTATCCATGACCTCAAACGTGAAAAAGCAGTTATCTATAATCAGCAGGAATGGGTATTAACTGATTTGAAAAAGAGACTGGATCAAGGCAGGTTAACAGCTGAAGAGATAGAATATCAGGAGTTATGGAGGGGCTTTTTTGATAGTGTTGCTATTGAAAACAGGAAAAATAGTAGGCTGCAACGGCAGTTTATGCCAGAGCGTTACTGGAAATATTTAATTGAAAAGAGCTAGTATGACAAGTAATGATAAGGGAGTGTTTCGTTTGTCATGGATGTGACAAACGAAACGTCGTCCCCCTGTCACTCTCTAAGGTAGGAGAAAACTTTTTTTAATCTAAAATACAGCCAACCTGCTCCCAGAATTAAACTAATGAATTCTGATAGGGGAAAGGCATACCAGATCTTGTTAAAGCCAAACCATTGACCTAAGTAGTACATGACAGGTAGTAGGATTATTATTTGTCTTATAATCGACAATAGAAGGCTAGGAAGACCACTACCAAGTGACTGAAAGGTAGTAGAGATAATAATTGAAATGCCAATTATGGGAAAAGCCAGGCTGATTCTTTTTAAGGCTGTTGTACCCATGGTTATCAAATCAGTATCTTCACTAAAGGCCATTATCAGTTGTTTGGGGAAGAGTTGAAAAATTAAAAAACCCAGCAAGGTAAAAGCAGTAGCAATCAAAAAGGCTGCTTTCATGGTTTTTTTCATGCGTTCAGGGTTTTTGTGACCAAAATTATAGCCCATGATAGGCATATACCCCTGATTTAAACCAAAGACTGGCATAAATACAAAGGATTGTAACCTGATATAGATTCCCCCCACTGCAATAGCAACATCGGAATGAGGGGCTAAGATGAATTTGTTGATAGCAATCAGCATAGCACTTGCTAACAGTTGCATAACCATAGCTGGTAGGCCAACAATATATATGGATTTAATAATAGATAAGTTGAAATCCATTTTTCTTAGATTTATCTTTAATTCATTTTTATTGCTAAAGAGAATAAATAATAGAAAAGAACCACTAATAACCCTGGAAAAAACTGTTGCCAGGGCAGCCCCGCTAACACCCATTCTGGGGAAAAAGCCAATTCCAAAGATTAAAAAAGGGTCAAGTACAATATTTATAACAGAACCGATCAGCATAGTGATCATTGGTAGGAAGGTATTTCCTTCACCACGCAAAATATTATTACCAATCATAGGGATAAAGAGTGCTATCGCACCGATTAATATAATTCTAATATATTCAGTCCCCATAGTGATAAGTTGTTGATCATCTGTAAACCAGGCCATTAATATGTCAGAGAAAAAATACCCAAATAAAGCAACAATAATACCGTAGACTGCTGTTATGTGTAGAATGTGTTCAGCAGCATTTTCAGCGTTATCTTTATTACCTTGACCTAACTGACGTGATATATATGTACTGGTACCAACACCTGTCCCTACAGCAATAGCTATTAGGATAAGCTGAACAGGGTAGGCCAGTGAGAGTGCTGCTAGGGCTTCCTTACTATAACGCCCTACATAAATACTGTCTACTACATTATACATTGATTGAATAAACATAGCAATAATTGATGGTATAGCTAATCTAAAGAGTAAGGGTATAATTGCTTCCTGGCCCAGACGGTCCGACTTTTTAGCTGATTGCAAAATACTCACCTCATATTTTCACAACTTTTATGTAAGACAACATAATATTCATGATATATTAGATTATCAGTTGTGTCAACACGTAAAAGTCAATCTTTTTCATATTCACGGAGGAGTAAATTGTCATATGATAATTGATCGATTATTTTCTCTTCTTTTTTACTCACTCCACTGATGTATTTTAAGATATGAACAATATTCATATTGTCAATAGGATTTTTGATAACTGCCTGTTCCCCATACTTGTTCACCTGTATTCGGCCTTTATCAATATTAATATTTCGTTTTGGTCCCCCTACACATCCCCCCTTACAACCCATACCTTCTATAAAGTTTGCCTCAATATTACCATTTATAATGTCATCCAGGAGTTTTTTACAGTCTTTAACCCCATCTGCCTGTCGTGCTTTGAATTTTAATCTTCGATCCGGGTTAATACGCTCAACTGTTATTTTTACTGCCTCACTTACACCACCTGTCCTGGCATATACCCTTCCACCATAAGAAGACTGTTCTTTATTATCTTCTTCTAAAGTAGTTAAATCAATTGTCAAAGCCTGAAATATTTCTTTAAGCTCATCAAAAGTAAGCACATAATCGATGGCACCTTTTAACTCTGGAACCTTTGCTTCGGCTTTTTTGGCTACACAGGGGCCGATGAAGACGGTGACAGCATCAGGAAAGATAGTTTTGATAAATCTCCCTGAAGCAATCATTGGTGAAACGGTTTTAGTTAATCTATCATTTAGTTCTGAGTAGCTTTTAGTTAGGAGGTTAATCCATACTGGGCAACAGCAGGAGGTTATTAAAAAGTCATCCTGATGATTAACCAGTTTATTGTATTCATCAGCCTCTCTTAGACTTAATATATCGGCAAAAAGAGCCACTTCAACCATGTCTGTAAAACCAATATTTTTAAGGGCAGTACGTAGCATACCCATTGTTACATGATCACCGAATTGGCCGGCAATGGCTGGGGCGACATTTGCGTAAACAGGGATCCCTTCTTCAAAGTATTTTACTATGGGAATAAATTCAATTTTGTCAGCAATAGCTCTGGAAGGGCAGTGGGTAATGCATTTACCACAGGAGATACACCTTCCACTATCAATTAAAAGCCCTTCTTCTGTGTTGTTAACACAGATATCTGTACAGGAATTATCATGGCATTCTTCACAGATGTTTTTGTTAACTGTTACAATAGGTTCTTTAATACTTTCCAGTTCAAAAGCAGTCTCAAGGCTATCAGCCATTTCAGTATCATACTTAGCAGTAGGGTTCAGCCCCATACCGACTAAGATATTATTTTTCAGGGAAGCTATTTCATTTTGATCAGTTTTATTTTTAGAGAAACGGTAGGGGATTTCATTGATTTTTTCTTTAAGTCTTTTATCATAGGCAAGTCTAACTAATTCTCTGAAGATAGCCTTTCTTTTATCTTCAGAATTATTATATTTTTTTGACATGATATTACCCTTTCTATATAAAGTGTACTGTTAATTTAGTTTTTTCACTCTCATGAAATTTATCCATTTTGATATTTAAATTCATAAAAAGGGTTGATTGATGATTTGGGTGAATTTGTGATATAATTAATTAAAATTCTAATAAGGGGTTTCAAATATGATAGAAAGTGCGGTGCTGGCGGAAGAATTATTTGTTGTTTTACTGCCAGCTGGCGGTGTTTTAGAAAGGACAGCTTATTTACAAAAACAAATAGCTGATACTTTTCAGGTGTATCAAGAGGGGTATTATCCACAACTTCATATTACTATTGATAGGATTAAAAAAGACCACTTAGCTGAGGCTAAAAAGATTATTGATAATTTTGTCAAAAAAAGTAAAGTAGTAGAGCTTGGTCTGGATAGTTTTTCCTGTTTTAATAAATCAGAGAATAATTTTCTGGTTTTGAAGTTGAAAGAGACAAAATCCTTGCGGGGATTTGCGGTGGACTTACATGAAGGGCTAGCGAAAAGGGGTATTTCCTCTCTGAAGAACTACCGGGAATGGGAGTTTCATATTACCATAATCAGTAATCTCTTTGCTCGCAGACCTATTCCAGAGCTGGACTTTAACGAACTTTGTTCTTACCTTGAGGGCCAAGGGGATCAAACCTATACTGGTTGGGCCGATACCCTTGAGGTGTGGAGTCCGGTTCCAGATTCTGAAGAAAAATGCCTGCTCAGTTATAAACTTGATAATTAGTTGCTTATAGAATATCTATTAATACGATTATTAAGGGGATAGTAACTATAGAGCAGAGTGTGGTGATAAAGACCCCTTCTGAAGCGAATTTATAGTCTCCATTATATTGTTCGGCAAGGATTACACCAATAGCACCTGATGGCATAGCAAGTAGTATAACACTAATATTCCTTAAAATATCAGGAATATTAAATTGATTTAAGATGAAAAGACCAATAATTGGAATGATAATAAGTTTTAAAAGTGACAGGTAATAAATGTGTTTATCTTTGATAATGGTGCTTAATTTGACATTAGTCAGAGAGCTGCCGATAATGAGCATAGATAGTGGAAAGGTCATTCCTCCCAGACTGTTAAGGGCGTCTTTAATAGGGCCTAATTTGATATTTAGTCCTAATAAAATAAAACCAATGATTACAGCCAGCAGACCATTACTAAGTATTTTATTAAGTTTAATCCCCTTGGAAGAAGGGTTATCTTGTTGGATAAAGATATAGACACCATATGTCCAGAGAATAATATTGAAGATAATATTATTAATAATGCCGTACAATATGCCCCTATCAGGATAGATAGCATTAAGGACTGGTAGGCCCATATAACCTACATTAGCAAAAATAAGCAGGGTTTTAAAGACAGTCTTTCTATGTGGATCCTTTGTTATCTTATTTGATGTTATACTGGATAATACTAAAACAAAGAGGTAACTAATAAATGTAATAACTGTTAGTAAAATTAGATTGTTCAGCAATTCAGTGCTTAACTCTACACTTATTATATTATATATAATCAAGGCAGGTAGGGTTATATCCATCATTATGCGGGAAAGACCCTTATTTATCTCCTCACTAATTAAATCTTTTTTTCTGGCTGCATAGCCGATCAGGATAATAAAAAATAAAACCAGTATCTGATTAATTACTATTTCTAAACTCAAGAAGAATCGTTCCTTTCTTATAGCAGCTTATACCTATTTATGCTAGATTCATATTCTTTTAGTTATTTTAACATGTCTTAGCTTGTGTGTCAAAGGGAAGAAGTAAGACTGTTTACAAGACAAGAAGGGGTGAAATAAATGGCAGATCCAGTCAATTTAATTCGGACTATTGAAGATAGATGTCATGAGTGTTATGCCTGTGTCAGGAATTGCCCTGCCAAGGCAGTTAGGGTTAAAGATGGTCAAGCTGAGGTTTTAGGGGATAGATGTATTCACTGTGGAAATTGTGTTCGGGTTTGTTCACAGGGGGCCAAAAAAGTCCGTGATGAAACAGCAGAGGTAAGGAAACTGCTGGCAGCTGGGGAGAGGGTAATTGCGGGAATTGCCCCCAGTTTTCCATCATATGAAGTGGAAGGTGTTTTTACTGCAGATGACTGGATAGCTATGCTTTATTCTATTGGTTTTGCTGAGGTATATGAAGTGGCCTGGGGGGCCCAGTTAATAATTGAGGAATATAGTAAATTATTAAAGACTAAAGCTGATAAACCCCTGATTAGTTCTGCCTGCCCTGTGATAGTAAATCTTATACAAAAACATTACCCTCAACTGGTAGAAAATCTGGTGCCTATTGTTTCACCGATGATGGCTCTTTATCGTTATATTAAACTAATAGAGGGCCCTGATGCTAAGGTAGTAATGATCGGTCCATGTCTGGCAAAAAAAGGTGAGTTTAATGATCTCAAAGATTGTTTTGTCTTAACCTTTAGTGAGATTAACAGTTTAAAAGGGTTTAAAGTCCCTGAATCTAAAGAGAAAGATTTGGATACTGCTGTTTCCAGGGTGATTCAGCCTACAGATGAGGCCAGGGCTTTGCCTCTGGCAGGTGGTTTATTAACAGCTGTCAGTAGTAATTATGATCGTAGTATAAATTCTTTCCTGAAGGTTGAAGGCAGTCAAAAGGTTTTTGAATTATTTAATAGCCTGCTGGATAAAGAGATATCTCCGGAATTTGTTGATATATTATTTTGTGATGGTTGTATAAATGGTGTTGACCTTGCCCAGGGGAATTATTTTAAAAAAGAGAGGGCAGTTGATGATTATATTAATAATCAGGCCTTGGACAGGACAGGAGTCTATTCATGGGATAAGATAGGATTACTTGACCTATCAACCTCATTTCAGATTGACTATAAAGAACTTGACCAGCCTCTTGAGAAGGAAATATGGCGTATTTTAGCTCAGACTGGTAAATATGATGAGAGTGATTTACTTGATTGTGGGGCCTGTGGATATTCATCATGTAGAGAAAAGGCAGTAGCTGTTTATCAGGGATTAGCAGAGGTAGAAATGTGCCTGCCTTACCTCTTAAGTGAAAAAAGAACAGAGATAAAAAGGGTTCAGGAGCTAAACAGGGAGCTGGATACCCTTATTAATACATCATATGATGGTATGATTATGGTAAATAAGAAAGGGGAGATTGAGAGGGTAAATGAGGCCTATTTATCTTTACTTGGTCTTTCAAAAGAAGAAATACTCCATAAGAATGTCCTTCAATTGGAGGAAGAGAGATATATTTACCCTTCGGTTTCCAGGCTGTGTCTTCGGGAAAAACGGGAAATTACCTTGATACAAAATACTAAAAATGGGCAGCGATTGCTGACAACAGGCAGCCCACTGCTGGATAATGCTGGTGATGTATTACATGTTGTAGCTAATACTAGAAACCTCTCTGAATTAAATAAACTTAATGAGAGTAGTAATGAGAAAGAGAAATTAAGGGAATACCTGCAGGGAGATATAAATCATGATAATGATGATAATCTAGGTCATATAATAGCTAATTCGGTTATTATGGAGAATATTTTGAACCTGGCTAGAAAGATAAGTAATACAGATTCAAGTGTCTTACTAATGGGTGAGTCAGGGGTAGGTAAAGAGGTTATTGCCCGTTATATTCATGAACAGAGTCAGGCCAGGGATGTGCTGGTGAAAATAAATTGTGCTGCTATCCCGGAAAGCCTTCTGGAATCAGAGCTTTTTGGATATGAAACAGGGGCCTTTAGTGGTGCCAAAAGAGAAGGCAAACAGGGTTTGATAGAAAAAGCCGATGGAGGGACATTATTTCTTGATGAAATTGGAGAAATGCCTTTAAATATGCAGGCTAAGTTACTTCAGGTTTTGCAGGAACACAGCTTGACCAGGATTGGTGGGATAGAGGCTATTAAAGTAGATTTTCGTTTAATAACCGCTACTAATAAAAATCTAAAGGAAATGGTGGAGAAAAATTGTTTTCGTGAGGATTTATATTACCGTTTAAATGTTGTTCCCATAACTATTCCCCCTTTACGGAAAAGGCCTGAGGATATTCTGGCACTGGTGAGATATTTTTTGAATCTATTTAATAATAAATACGGTAAAGATATAAAACTGAATGATGACCTAAGTGAGCTCTTGTTGGATTATGATTGGCCTGGTAATGTAAGGGAAGTAGCCAATTTACTGGAAAGGGTTGTTGTTACAGCTGATGGTGGTTTGATAGATAAGGATTTTTTAGAGAGGTTTATTGAGTTTGAAAGGATTAACAGTGATACTGAAGTAGAGATTAAAGGTATTATACCTCTACAGGATGCTGTTAGCCAGCTGGAAAAGAAATTATTAATACTGGCCAGAGAAAAGGGAAAGACAACTTATGATATGGCTGAAATGCTGGGGGTGAATCAGTCTACTATTGTTCGGAAACTAAAGAAATATTTTTCTTAATGCAGTAGCGCATTATTCAATGCACTACTGCATGAAAATGTATGATATCACACTTGCCGATATATTAGTTATTAAAATAAGGCAAAATATATTTAAACATAATATTTAATGCATATATGCATTATTCCCCCTTGAAGACCCATTTGATGGGGCTTTTTATTATACGTAAAATAAAATAATTGATCTAAATTTACTGTTAAATTATCTGGTATAATAGTTATCTTAGCGTTTGTTAAATAATAAGTTTTATTAATAAATCTCTTGATACTATTTCTGGTATACCTTCTGCATATAAATAATAATGTCAGATATTTGTGAAATGTTTTTCATAAGATTTAAATAGTATCTAGAGTAAGGTGGTGGTTTTTTCAGTAAGGGATTGAGAAAAATATCACGTTCACAAACCAAATTTAACTATTAAGGGGGCATATTATGTCAGCACTACTTGAAAAAGAACTCCAGGAACTAAAGGAAGTGGATTGGAGTCGGGTGAGTACTAAATTAGCAGAGATAGTAAAAGAACGGGAAGAGGAATCAGTAATTGATATTGTACATCAGGAACTGGAGGGGATTATAGAAAAAAACAGGGGACAGGAAGATGCCCTGTTGGAAGTCCTTCACCAGGCACAGGAATTAATAGGTTTTGTTCCTAAGGCTGTTCAGAAAAAGATTGCCAGGGGATTAAAGATAACCCCAGGTGAGGTAGCCAGTGTTATGTCTTTTTATGCACATTTTTCGGAAAGGCCCAAGGGTAAGTATCAGATTGCACTTTGTAAAGGAACTGCCTGTTATGTTAAGGGCTCAGCGGAAATTATAGAAAAAATAAAGTCAAAATATAATCTTGAGGCTGGTGAAACAACAGATGATGGTTTGTTATCACTTGAAGTAGTCAGGTGTCTTGGTGCCTGTGGATTAGGACCGGTTATGACAGTAAATGGTAAGGCGCACGGTTTATTGAATCCAGAAAAAGCCGTCAATATTGTTGAAAAATACAAAAAGGGAGAGATCTAAGGAGGGTTATCATGGCAGTTAAGGATTTGAAAATAAACAGGGTAAATTCATTAAGTAATCTTGGTGATATTAAACAAAAATTCCTTAAAGAAAAAAACACTGATCATAGTATGAAAATAATTATAGGCATGGGAACCTGTGGAATTGCTGCCGGGGCTCAGGATGTCTGGGATATAGTCCTTGAGGAGCTTGATAAGCAGAATATAAAGAATGTGTCTGTAAAACAGACTGGTTGTCTGGGTTTGTGTGCTAGGGAGCCGTTACTGGAGATAAGGCAGGGTAATACCAGGGTTATTTATGGAAATGTAAACAGGGAGAAGGCCAAGGAAATTGTAAATGAAAATGTAATTGAAGGCAGGATTATAGAGAGATGGACAATTGATGAGGATGACCCCTTTTTTGAACCACAGTATAGAATTGTTTTGAAAAATTGCGGCCTCATTAATCCCGAAGATATTGAGGAGGCTATTGCCAGTGATGCCTATATGGGCCTTGCTAAGGCCCTAACAGAGATGAGTCCCGAGGAAGTCATTCAGGAAATAAGTGATGCCAGGCTCAGGGGGCGGGGTGGTGCAGGCTTTCCTACAGGTGTTAAATGGAGATTTGCTTATAATAATGAAAGTGCTCAAAAGTACATTATCTGTAATGCTGATGAGGGAGACCCTGGTGCTTTTATGGATAGGAGTGTTCTGGAAGGTGACCCACACCGTTTAATAGAAGGAATGGCTATTGCTGCTTATGCTATTGGGGCCAGTCAGGGGTATATATACTGTCGGGCAGAGTATCCACTGGCCATTAAACGCCTCAAAAAAGCAATTGCTGAGGCAGAGATTTTAGGTTTGTTAGGAAAGAATATCTTTAACAGTGGTTTTAATTTTCATCTTGATATTAGACTAGGGGCAGGGGCTTTTGTCTGTGGTGAAGAGACAGCCTTGATGGCTTCAATTGAAGGAAAGAGGGGGGAGCCAAAACCTAAACCACCCTTTCCAGCTGAAGCTGGTCTCTGGGGTAAACCCACTATTATAAATAATGTTGAGACCCTGGCCAATGTCCCAGATATTATTTACAGGGGTAAAGAGTGGTTTAAATCGATTGGGACTGAAGATAGCCCTGGTACAAAGGTATTTGCCCTGGCAGGGAAGGTGAAAAACAATGGTCTGGTTGAAATACCGATGGGTACAAAACTGGGAGAAATTATCTTTGATATTGGTGGTGGTCTTGAAAACAATGGTAGGTTCAAGGCGGCCCAGACAGGTGGTCCTTCTGGCGGGTGTATACCTGTACAGTATTTGAATGTGCCTATTGATTACGATTCCCTCCAAGAACTGGGGACGATTATGGGTTCAGGGGGTCTGATTGTGATGGATGAACAGACCTGTATGGTTGACCTGGCCAAATATTTTGTTGATTTTTGTAAAGATGAATCATGTGGTAAATGTACTCCCTGCCGTATAGGGACAACCAGAATGCTGGAGATCTTACAGAAAATATCTAATGGAGAGGGAAGTAGAGATGACCTGGATTTATTAATTGAAATGGGTGAACAGATAAAGGATTCTGCTTTCTGTGGTCTCGGACAGACAGCCCCAAATCCAGTTTTGAGTACAATCAGGTATTTTAGAGATGAGTATCTTGACCATATTGAGAATAATTATTGTGAGGCCTCCAGGTGTGCACCATTATTTAATTCACCATGTCAGAATTCATGTCCGGCAAATGTGGATATACCTGTTTATATTGATTTAATAAGACAGGGCAAGTATAAGGAGGCCTATAAGATTGTCCAGGAAGAAAATCCTCTGGTTCTTATTTGTGGTCGGGTTTGTTATAATCTCTGTGAACAGGCCTGTAATAGAAATTCCCTTGATGAATCACTGGCCATACGTGAACTAAAAAGATTTGCCAGTGATTATGTCCTGAAAAATGAGGGGGGGTTCCCTGTACCGTCAATTAAAGAGGAGAAGAGGGAAAAAATTGCTATTGTAGGTTCTGGTCCTGCTGGACTAAGTGCTGCCTTTTATTTGCGTAAAAAGGGTTATCAGGTAACAATTTTTGAAGCCCTACCAGTAGTTGGGGGTATGCTGGCAGTAGGAATACCAGAGTATCGTTTGCCGAAAGAGCTTCTCAATGAAGAAATAACAGTACTTACCACTATGGGAGTAGAAATAGTGGTTGATACCAAAATAGGTAGAGATATAACTTTAACTGAACTCAAAGAAAGTGGTTATCAAGCGGTTTTCCTGGCTGTTGGGGCCCATCAGGACCGTAAACTGGGTATTGATGGAGAGGATTTAACTGGTGTATATTCAGGTATTGAGGTACTCAGGGATATTAATCTGGGTAAAAGGCTTGATATTGAGAAAAAAAAGGTAGCTATTGTTGGTGGTGGCAATGCGGCGATCGATGTTGCCAGAAATGTAGTAAGGTTAGGGGCAGAAGAAGTTAATGTTGTTTATAGAAGGACCAGAGAGGATATGCCTGCCCACCGAGAAGAAATTGAAGAAGCAGAATATGAGGAAGTAAAACTACACTGTCTGGTTAACCCGGTGAAAGTGATTGGTGAAGATGGTCGGGTTACTGGCCTGGAATGTGTCAGGATAAAGGGCGGTGAATTTGATAATAGCGGCCGCAGAAAACCATTAACAGTTAAGGATTCTAATTATATCCTGGAGGCTGACCTGGTTATCTCTGCTGTCGGGCAGAATGTGGAAGAAGATTTTAATGAGGGAGAATTAAGTATTGGTCTGACTGATAGGGCTCTAATTGAAATAGACAGGCAGTATACTACCAGTATACCCTGGGTTTTTGCAGGTGGGGACTGTGTTAGTGGTCCAGCAACTGTTGTAGAGGCGATCCAGGGTGGTAAAGAGGCTGCCCGTTCAATTGATAAATACTTAGGTGGTGATGGAAAGCTAGTTGTCCGTCAGAGGATTGACCGCAAAGTATCTGGCTCTATTCTTGAAGATGAAAGACCAAGAGTGAAGATGCCTACTATATTGTTGTCAGAACGGAAGAGGGGTTTTAAAGAGGTTGAAAAGGGTTATTCAGAAGACCAGGCAGTTGAAGAGGCCAGACGTTGTCTGCGCTGTGATGTAAAAAATAAGTGAGGGGGATCGCAATGACTGATAATAAAATAAAACTATGGATAGATGAAGAAGAGCTTGAAGTTGATCAGGGTACTACACTCCTGGAAGCAGCCAAGATGGCCGGTAGGGATATACCGACATTATGTTATTTAAAGGAATTAAATGAGGTTGGAGCCTGTCGTTTATGTCTGGTTGAATTAGAGGACTCAGGTAAATTAGTAGCTTCCTGTATAACACCGGCAGTTGATGGCATGAGAGTCAAGACAAATACTGCCCGGGTAAGAAAGACAAGAAGACTGAATTTAGAATTCCTTTTATCAAACCATAAAGTAGACTGTCCTACCTGTCTTAAGAGTGATGATTGTGAACTAAGAGAACTGGCGGAACAGATGGGGATCCGTGATATTCGTTTTATAGGTGAAAAAAGTACTTTTACTAAGGATGTCTCAACACCATCTCTATATAGAGACCCTGAAAAGTGTATTCTCTGTAGGCGCTGTGTCAGTGTCTGTCATGAAGTTCAGTCAGTAAAGGCTATTGTACCAGAGGGAAGAGGGTTTATGACAGTTGTTGAACCTGCTTTTTATAACAGCCTTTCAGAAAGTCCCTGTGTTTTATGTGGTCAGTGTTCAGTGGTATGTCCAACAGGGGCGATCACAGAGAGAGAATATATTGATGATGTCTGGGAAGCTATTTATGACCCTGCTAAGCATGTGATTGTTCAGACTGCCCCAGCTGTTCGGGTCGCCCTGTCAGAGGCCTTTGGGAAAGAGCCAGGTACGATTGTAACAGGTCAGATGGTTTCAGCTCTGAGAGAACTCGGTTTTGATAAGGTTTTTGATACTAATTTTACTGCAGATTTAACAATTATGGAAGAAGGAACAGAATTAATTGACAGGATAAAAAACAATGAAACACTACCACTTTTTACTTCATGTAGCCCAGGTTGGATAAAGTTTTTGGAGCATTATTATCCGGAATTTATTTATAATCTCTCTACCTGTAAGTCACCACAGCAGATGTTTGGTTCGGTTGCTAAAACATATTATGCGGAAAAAAATGATATTTCAGTAGATGACCTGATAGTAGTCTCGATTATGCCCTGTACAGCGAAGAAATTTGAGGCAAGCAGGTCTGAAATGAATGGTGATGTAGATTATGCACTGACTACTCGTGAATTAGGGCGGATGATCAAACAGGCTGGAATAGATATTTTGAATCTACCTGAAGGTGATTATGATAAGTTACTTGGTGTGTCTTCAGGAGCGGCTGATATATTCGGGACTACTGGTGGTGTAATGGAAGCTGCCCTGAGAACAGCTTATGAAATTTTGACTGGTGAAGAACTTAGGGAATTAGATTTTACTCAGGTCAGGGGTGCTGATGGTATCAAAGAGGCTGAAGTAGCAATTGCTGATCTAACTTTAAAGGTTGCAGTTGCCCATGGTTTAGGTAATGCCAGGGAACTGTTGGAAAGAATAAAAGATGGGGCAGAATACCACTTTGTTGAGTTTATGGCCTGTCCGGGAGGTTGTATTGGTGGGGGTGGTCAGCCCTTACCTGCTACTGAAGATAATATTGCCAAACGGAGGGCAGGTCTTTATGAGATTGACCAGAACAAAGAAATACGTAAGTCCCATGAAAACCCCTATATTAAAAAGATATATGATGAGTACCTGGAAAAACCAGGCAGCCATAAATCCCATGAATTACTTCATACCCATTATGTGGTTAGAGGGGTTTGAAAGTGAAAGAGGTACCTGACCCGACTGTTAAGAGACTTGTTCAATATTACCGTTACCTGGATGAACTGGAGAGTAAGGATGAAGAACAAGTTATTTCCTCAGTTATGCTTGGTAAAGGGGTAGGGGTTTTCGCAACTCAAATTAGAAAAAGATTTATCTTCCGATATTGGCAGTTTATTTTTTAGACTAAACAAGGAAGATAATTCATTATGTCAGAACTGAAACAATGATCAGAGGATTGTGTATTAAAAAATTTAAAAAATTAATTTTTAAAAGACTGGATATAATTCCAGTCTTTTTGTTTAGAGAGGAGAGTAGTCAATTAGTTCATACTCATTACTGCATTTGCAACCGGCGTGCTAAACTCGTTACTCGTTATTTACCACTGATTCACAGAACTAAGTGATTGAAAGTAATATTACTTTCATGAAAAGGGTTATTTTTTAAAAGAATAATGCAAAACTGCATTATTGTAATGACATACAACATTAATTTTTTCGCAAATAATAATGGCAAATAAAGGCAAAAAGCAATTAAAGATAATGTCAGCAAGCATTATTAACTACCTGGTCTATTTAATTATATATTTAATGTTAATAGATATAAGTAACGTTATAACAGGTGTTATAGCTTTTTTATTAATAACTGGCACAGCTGATGCACTTATAAGTATTACAAAAAAATAGGTGAAAATATTTTCAAGTATTAAAAAAAGGAGGGGAAATGTTATTTTTTTATCGCTAAAAAAGGGAATATTTTCACAAAAGGAGGTATAGAAAAATGAATTATGGCTGTTTCTTGGAGAGAATGCATAATGTCCAGGACACCTATGGATATATTCCCGAAACAGAGATTGATAAGATTGCCAGGGATTTTAATATCCCCCGGGCAAAGGTTTATGGTACCATCAAATTCTATTCTATGTTCCATACAGAACCGACGGGAAAGTATATAATTAGAATTTGTGATAGTTTATCCTGTCATATCAATAGTTCACACCAATTACTGGAGACAATTAAAACATACCTGGGACTGGAAGATGGGCAAACAACTAAAGATAAATTATTTACTCTGGAAGTAGTAGAATGTCTGGGTTATTGTGGTGAAGGACCGGTAATGATGGTTAATGAGCACGTCTATATACATGTAAATGAAAGCATGGCTCTTGAAATATTGAAAAAATGTGTTTAGGGGGGGATTGCCATGGAAGAGACTTTATTTCTGAAAAAAGATATGAAAAAAGAGCTTAGTAATTATGAATTCTCCAACTTGAAAAAGGCTTTGAAATTAGGTCGGGAAAAGGTTATAGATATCATTAAACAATCTGGATTGAAGGGTAGAGGAGGAGCAGGATTTCCGACAGGCTTAAAATGGGAACTTGCCTATCAAGAGGAAGCTGACAAAAAATATATTATCTGTAATGGTGATGAAGGAGAACCGGGTACCTTTAAAGACCGTTATTTACTGGAAAACAATCCGGTTAAAGTCCTGGAGGGTATTTTAATTGTTGCTTATGCCATTGGTGCTGACGAAGGGTATTGTTATATCAGGGGAGAGTATCTTGGACCCATCAACATTTTTGAAAAGGTTATTAATGAAGCAGAGGCTACTGGGATACTGGGAGAGAATATTCTGGATAGTGGTTTTAATTTTAATCTTTATCTGGTGAAAGGTGCTGGGGCATATGTATGTGGTGATGAAACATCATTAATAAATTCTATTGAAGGTAAGAGGGGTCGTTCCAGAATAAAGCCACCATATCCCATAGCAAAAGGACTTTTTGATAAACCTACAGTGGTTAATAATGTAGAAACATTGGTTTCTGCAGTTGAGATAATCAATCAAGGTCTTGATAAGTATCTAGAATTAGGTACAGAAAATAGTAGAGGTACCAAATTGGTCTGTTTAAGTGGGGACGTTAATCAACCGGGAGTCTATGAAGTTGAATTTGGGCAGGTAACACTTGGAGAGATTATTGAACAATTTGGTAAAGGTATCAGGAATTATGTTCCCCTTAAATTTCTTGTTCCTGGAGGTATTTCAACACAGGTTTTAACCCCAGCAGAACTTAATGTTCCCTATACCTATGAGGGAATAGCCAGTGCTGGGAGTGCTCTGGGTTCAGGTGCAGTGATTGTGGTTGATGAGGGACATGACTTAGTTGATCTAATGCTAAATGTATCCAGATTTTTTATGGATGAAACCTGTGGAACCTGTTTCCCCTGCCGTGAAGGGAACAGACAGGTCTACCACATGCTTAAAGAAGGAAAAGAAGGGTTTACAGAAAAAGATGTAGAGCTTATCAAAAATGTTGGGACTACAATTCATCTAGCTGCCCGCTGTGGTTTGGGTCAGACCTCACTTAATTTTATCGGCTCAGTATTTGATAAATTTGGGGATGAATTGAAGTTAAAGGGTGGTGAGCATTATGTTACAAGTAAATATTGACGGTAAGACCTATAACGTCAATGAGGGAAGTTCCATCCTGGAAGCAGCTGGTAAAGCCCATATTAAAATACCTACCCTGTGCTATGAAGAGGGATTATCAATTTATGGTGGATGTAGATTGTGTGTTGTGGAAATTGAGGGTGAAAGACTTCTTCAGCCTGCCTGTGCTACGGAAATAAAGGAGGGAATGGTTATAAAAACCCATTCTCCTAAAGTTCAGGAGGTTAGAAGAAACCTTTTTGAATTAATTATTGCTTCACATGATATTAGTTGCAAATTAAATTGTTTGACCTGTAGTAAAAATGGTAATTGTGAGTTACGGCAGGCAGCGGATATCATTGGAATAAATCAGGTCAGGCTAAAATCCCGGGATAAGGGTTATTCAGAGGATAGATCAAGCTATTCAATTATCAGGGAACCGAATAAATGTATAACCTGTGGTCGTTGTATTAGAAAATGTGAAGAAGTGCAGGGCATTGGCATATTTACTATGGCCAATAGGGGTCCTGCTACTATAGTTACTACTTTTGAGGATAAGGGTATGGGTAATGTAGAGTGTACTAATTGCGGACAGTGTATCCATTCCTGTCCTACAGGGGCTTTACATGAAGTCTACCATTATGAAAATGTCTGGGATGTTCTTAACGACCCGTCAAAACATGTTGTAGTTCAGACTGCACCTGCTGTCAGGGTAGCTATTTCCGAGCCATTTGGAGCAGAACCAGGTGCTGTTGCGACTGGGCAGATGGTTGCTGCTTTGAGGAGATTAGGTTTTGACCGTGTTTTTGATACTAACTTTACTGCTGATTTAACGATCATGGAAGAAGGAACAGAATTAATTGAAAGAATTAATAATGGTGGTATCCTACCTTTATTAACTTCCTGCAGCCCTGGCTGGATAAAATTTATAGAGCATTTTTATCCTGACTTGTTACCGAATATATCCAGCTGTAAATCCCCACAGCAGATGTTTGGAGCAGTAGCTAAAACATATTATGCAGAAAAAAATAATATACCTCTTGAAGATTTAGTCGTAGTATCTGTTATGCCCTGTACTGCCAAGAAGTTTGAAGCCCGTCGGCCAGAGATGGAAGGTGATGTAGACTTTGTTTTAACAACCAGAGAACTGGCCAGAATGATTAAAACAGCTGGAATAGATATGTTAGCATTAGAGGAAGAGGAATATGATAACTTAATGGGTGTTTCCAGTGGAGCAGCAGATATTTTTGGTGCTACTGGTGGAGTTATGGAAGCAGCACTGAGAACGGCTTATGAATTAATCACTGGTGAAGAATTAGAAAAACTGGATTTTGAAATGGTTAGAGGATTAGAAGGTATTAAAGTTGCAGAAATAGATATAAATGGTTTGAAAGTCAAAGGAGGTGTAGCACACGGGTTAGGAAATGTTAGAAAACTGATGGATAGGATAAAATCCGGGGAAGAATTCCACTTTATTGAATTAATGGCCTGCCCTGGTGGTTGTCTGGGTGGTGGCGGCCAGCCAATACCTACAAATGAAGAAACCCGGACCAGAAGAATGAAAGCCATCTATGAGATTGATAAAGGGAAAAAAATGAGGAAATCACATGAGAATTCTTATGTCCAGAAACTATATGATGATTATCTTGGAAAACCAGGAAGTCACAGGGCCCATGAACTACTCCATACCAGTTATACAGCCAGGGGTGTATAAGATATGAAAAGTGTCCCACAGCCAACTATTCATCGGTTAGTTGCTTATTACCGTCATTTAAAAAGATTGGCAGGCAATAATGATCAGACAGTAATCTGTTCAAAAAAGCTTGGCCATGATGTAGGCACATCATCAGCCCAGGTACGAAAAGACCTTTCATATTTCGGAGAATTTGGTTGTAAAGGTGTTGGTTATGATATACAGGGTCTAAAGAAATCTCTGGAGGTGATTCTAGGGTTAAACCGAAGCTGGCCAGTTGTCCTGCTGGGAGCAGGTAATCTGGGTAGGGCTTTGATTAACTATCAAGAGTTTAAGAAGATGAGGCTGGAAATAGTTGAGGTGTTTGATTATGACTTGGATAAAATCGGTAACAATGTAGGGAATTTAGTTGTGAAAAATGTTAAGAATCTGGATAGTATTATTAGTCGAGGAATACAAATTGGGATTCTGGCTGTTCCTGTTGAAGAGGCACAGGGGGTAGCTGAAAGGCTTGTGAAAGTGGGAATAAAGGCAATCTGGAATTTTGCACCCACACCATTAAATCTACCCCCTGATGTTATTATATACCATGAAGATCTGTCGTCAAGTTTGGTTGGTTTAGTATTTTATATCAACCAGTTGGAAACAAAGGTAATAAAAAATCTTTAGATAGAAGAAAAAACCGGAGGCTAAAATAACCTCCGGTTTCTCAGGTTTTCAGAATATTAATACCTGCCAAACAAATAATAGTTCACTATTGCTTGTTCTTTAGTTTCGATATAGTATTTTTCTGTTTTTCTACTATCAACTGGAGTTTTAAGACTCTTTAAAGTAGTGCGTAAAAACATAAAATGCCCCTCTTTAAGTTAATATATAAACCAAGGGAAAATTTCTCGATACGTAACTACTTTGTTCTCGGGATATTTCTAATAATCGGGTGTTTTGCCTATTTAGCAGATAGTTCTATAGGATTGTTTTTTCCTCAGTATCATGATATAGTTTCGAATATATTAATGCTGCCTCTATCTATAGGACAATTTTCTATGATTTTATGACTATTAATTAAAGGAACCAGGGAATAGAAGGGGGGAGGGTTAGTATGGATGAGCTTAAAATTAAGCTTTCAATTATATGGGTGGTTTTAGTGTTAACTTATCTATTGGGGGATGTCTTAAGAATATTTAGCGGTGATTTTATTGTCGGTGAAATAGCTTTTTTCTTTTAATCTTATTGGCTTACCCGGTTATCCTTCTCTTTATGAAAAATTTTTGATAAGTGTAGGTCTTGTGTTTAATGTGTTAACTGTCTGGTATGCATGGAATTGGAAGTAGATTGAGAGGGGAGGAATTATAGTGAATAAGATTACCTTAACTGAAGAAAAGGAAACTTTACTTATACCATTATTAGGAAAAGCACAGGATAATAAAAAGGAAAATCCAATTTTAAATGATAAGAAAGCTACTGAAATTGTTGAGAAAATTGATTATAACTTTAACTCATTAAAAATTTTTGAAAAAACAAACATAATGATGTGTATACGAGCAAAACTCATTGATAATCACGTTAAAAGTTTTCTTTCAGTTACCAAAAATAATGTTGCCTTACATTTAGGATGCGGGCTTGATAGTAGGTATTATAGAATTAAAAATAATAATGTTAATTGGTATGATCTTGATTTCAAAGAGGTTATTACTATTCGCCAACATTTTTTTAAGGAAACAGGTAAGTATCATATGATAGCATCGTCTGTTACAGAATCTGAGTGGATAGAAAGAATACCACAAGAAAAAGACCATTATATTATTATTGCAGAAGGCTTGTTTATGTATCTAAAAGAAAATGAAATAAAAGAGTTGTTAAGTCGTCTAAAAGATAGAATTGGTAATTATACCTTGATTTTTGATGCTTATAGTGTACTTACAGCAAAAAATGCAAATAGGCATCCTTCTTTAAAGAAAACTGGTGCAAAAATAAATTGGGGTATTAATAATCCTGAAGAACTTGAAAATTGGGGATTAGGGATTAAACTAATTGATGAAGAGTATTTCACTGATTATGAAGGAATTGATTATTTAAGTATCACTAATAGAATTATGTTCAAAATTGCAAATATATTTTCTGCTGCCAGGAAAGCACATAGATTATTAATTTATAGAGTTTGTAGCAAAAATACTGATTTCTATTATTTTATTGACCATTATTGTAACTGTTGGTTTACTTAATCCTAATTCTTTTGTTAGTTTAGTTGCAACTTTTTTTGGTGGTGAAGGATTTTATTTAAATCCTTGACAGTAATATAGTTTTAAGTTATAATTTAGTTAACTAAACTAATTAATTTATAACATAAAATATAGAGGAGTCTTAGGTAAAGCCATGGATGAAAGAGAAAAAATACTAAAAATAACACAGGGATTGACAAATATATTGATGGAATTCAAAGAGAAATCATTTGAGGGTACTAAAGCAGGTGACCTTTCAATGCAATTTTTTCATTATATAAATATGATTGATCAACTAGAAAATCCTACTTTTAGTGATTTAGCAGAATCGTTAAATTTAAGTAAACCTGCAATAACAGCAATTGTTAATAAATTAATAGAAGAAGATATCGTATATAAGAGTCAGTCTGTAGAAGATAGACGTGTTTATTTTATTCATTTAACTGAGGAAGGAAAAAAGGTTTCTTCGGTTTATCAGAAAGGATACTTAGATTTTGCTGACTATGTAATGAATTCTCTTAATGAAAAAGAATTGAAGAAATTTATTGAACTTTCAGAACAGATTATATCTGGTGGACAAAAAAAGAAATAATTATATTATTTTTTAATGAAAAAGTTAATTAAATTAATTAAATAATATAAAATGGCAATAATATTTATTATATTAAGTAAAAATTAAAATATAAAAATATTATTATAAAGTTAATTAATTAAACTAAATATATTATATATCTTTTGAAGGGAGAAAATACGAATGAAAGAAATGGTACTTGTTACAGGTGCTTCAAGTGGAATAGGAATGGATTTTGCCAGAATATTTGCAGAAAAAGGCTATAATCTGGTTTTAGTAGCACGTAGGGAAGAGAAACTGAAGAGTTTAGCAAAAGAGTTAGGAAAAAAATATAAGGCTGAGGTTAAAGTAATTCCCAAAGATTTATCTATGTTAACATCTTCGGAGGAAATATTTGAAGAATTAAGAAAGGAGAATATAAATATTGATATTTTAGTTAATAGTGCCGGCACTCAGGTTTATGGCAATTTTTTAGAAACTGACCTTGATAAAGAAATGAAGATGATGCAGGTTAATGTTAACTCACTGGTTTGTTTAACTAAACTGGCAGTAAATCAGATGAAAGAAAAGGGTAAAGGGAGAATCTTAAATTTAGCATCTACAGGTGCATTTATGCCTGTGCCACTTAATTCAATTTATTGTGCTTCAAAAGCCTTTGTTTTACATTTTTCGGAGGGAATTAAGAAAGATCTGGAAGGATCAGGAATAACAGTAACCACACTATGTCCTGGACCTACTAAATCTGAGTTTGCTAAAAAGGCCCAAATGACTAATACAAGATTGTTCTCTCGAATGATGGATTCAAGGAAGGTAGCTATGATTGGGTATAAAGCTTTAATGAAAGGGAAAAGGGTGGTTGTGCCTGGTTTTAGTAACAAGTTGATGGCTATCTCTTATCGATTTACACCGCGAAGCCTTCTATTAAGTATAGGAAAATATATTATGAATAAAAAGTAGTTTATAGTTAACGAAAGGGGAGAAAGAATTGAAAACAGTTTTAATTACGGGTTCATCATCAGGGATTGGAAAAGAAACAGCAAAATTATTTCAAAAAAAGGGGTGGAATGTAGCAGCTACAATGCGTTCTCCAGAAAAAGAAAATGAACTTAATAATTTAGAAAATGTTAAATGTTTCAAACTGGATGTAACAGATAAGGATTCAATTGAGACAGCTATTGAAGAAACTATACGTTATTTTGAAGGAATTGATGTAGTAGTAAATAATGCTGGTTATGGAACAAAAGGGCTTTTTGAAGCAGCTAACAAGGAAGAGGCCAAAGATCAATTTGAGGTTAATGTATTCGGTGTAATGAACGTTATGTGGGCTATTTTGCCATACTTCCGCAGCAAAAAGGATGGGACTATTATTAATATTAGTTCTCAGTCGGGTGTTGTTGGAGCGCCTTTAAATAGTATATATAATTCTACAAAATTTGCTATAGAAGGCATTTCAGAATCTTTGATGTATGAGTTAAGTGCAATCAATGTAAAAATAAAGCTTGTCTTATTATCTGCTGTTAAATCGAACTTTTTATCATCGACCAGGTTTTTTAAGGATCCAGATTTAGTAGAATATAGTTATTTTAATAATAATGTAATGTCAAAAATGAAAGAATATTTAGCTAATGGTGAAAGACCTGAGGTGATTGCTAAAGATATATATAAAGCGGTAAGTGATGGAAAAAATAAATTAAGATATTTAGCTGGAAATGGGGTTAAGCCTTCTTATCTATTTAAGAAAGTATTACCGTTTAACATATTCAAAAAGATTGTATATAGAAGATTTGGGTTAGTTCAAAAAAGTAATTAATGATAATTTAAAACATAAAATAATACCTGCAAACAACACTTTAGTATCTTAATTTAATAACTTTTTGAAGATATAATTATATATTAAGTGATTATTAATTGTTCTATGGTAGCATTAATTTAGAGTTAAAACTAAAGAAAATCCTAATAGTATTGTCACAACCCTTTTTCTGATGTGTCTAATAATATAGAGAGGTAATTATTTAAGGAAAGGGGAAATTACAATGAAAGTGATAACAATTCTGGGAAGTCCAAAGAAAAAAGGGAAGACAGCAAAAGCCCTTGACCTGTTTGAAGAGAAGATTGTCTCAAAAGGGGGTATTGTAGAAAGAATTCATGTGGTAGATTATGAAATGAATGGATGTCAAGGCTGCTACTTCTGTCAAACAAAAGAAGATAAACCAAATTGTGTTCAAAATGATGATGTACTATTGATTCTGAAAAAGATAGTTGCTGCAGATGCTGTTATATATGCATCACCAATATATGGTTTTGATTTTACAGCACAGATAAAACCTTTACTTGATAGACATCTTTGTCTGGTAACAGATTTTGCTACTCCAAATATGTCATCAGTAATTAAAGGGAAACGAACTTTACTTTTGATTACTTGTGCTGATAATTCTGATGATAATGCAGATTTGGTCCAAGAAATATTTTACAGGAATTTTGCAGGTGTGCTAAAAACTAATATAGTAGGGAAATATATTATTCCATTTAGTGCAGCACCTGATTTTGAAGAAAGGGCCCAAGAAAATGCAGATAAAATGGTAAAAGCATTATTACATGATTAAATATAAAGGGGGATTTTAACTGTGATGCCGTTTTCTCAAAATATGCTTGTTAATAAGTTGAAAGAGGGAGATAAAGAAGCTTATTTGTTTTTTTGTGATAATTATAGCAGTGAGATTTACAATCTAGCATATAAAATGTTAGGAAACAGGGAAGATGCTGAAGATATTACACAGGATACTATAGTTCAAGTATATTGTAATATTAAGGGCTTTAAAGGTAATAGTAGCCTTTATACCTGGGTATATCGAATTACTAAAAATCTGTGTCTAAAACATCTTCAGGATAAAAAAAGAAGTTCATTTAGTTCTCTAGAAAAAATAATTTATAAGGAACAGTCAGAGAAAGCGGCAAAATCATTTTCTGCTATTGAAAAGAAGTTTTACATTAATCAGATAAAAGAAGGATGCCTTATAGGTTTATTAAAGTGTCTTTCTTTTTATCAAAGAGCAGTCTTTATATTAAATGTACTCTTTGATGTTGAGATAAAATATCTAGCACAAATACTTGATAAATCTGAAAATGCTACCAGAATTTTAATTCATAGATCCAAAAAAAACATAAAGTCATTCCTTTGTAGAAATTGTTTCCTTTATAATAGTAATAATTTCTGTAAGTGTGAGAATTTAATAGAGTTTTCTTTAAAACGGGGTTGGATAGAAGAGTCTTCTCCTGATAAGGTTGATGGGATTCCTGATCTTAGTCTTGAAAGAATTGAAAATGAACTTATGGGTCTAAAAAAGATAATCTATTTATATAAAGATTTAGAAAAAAACCTACTAATGAGTTTATAAAAAAGATTAAAAATATGCTGGAAGAAGATAGATTAAAAATTTTTTCAAAAAAAGTGAAATAAATCTCTGAGTTTAGTATCTAAAGTAATGAAGTGGTAATTAAGATACTAAAAAAGGAGGGTTATCTATGTAAAAAATACAAAACAAACTGTTCCTAATGGAACAATGCCGGTATAGTCAATGATTTGAAGAATTTAAAAAAGACGATAGTATTAATAGTTCTTTAAAAACAAAAATATCGAAAAGAAAAGGAGGTCTTTATGTTATTTTTAGCTAAAGTAAGAATTGATGAAAAGAAAATTGTGGAATTAGGTAAAAAACTTGAGACAGGAGAGCTTGATAAAAGTAATATTCAGATGACACATTGTTTAAAAGATGACCCTGCTGTTGGGATTAGTATCTGGGAAGTAGAAGACAGTGAGATTTTTGAGGAAAAATTTGCTCCATTTAAAGAATATTATGAAGAAATTTATGAGATTTCACCAGTTGTATTACCTGAAGAATCAATGAAGATGTTAATGAATAAGATATAAAATAATTGCAACAGGAGAGGTTTAATTGGAACCGATTGCCTCTCCTTATTTTGTGATAAACTTAAGCAGTTATACTGTCAGTGCAAAGGGGTGTAATTTTATGGCAGAAAATATTTTTAGTAATAATTATAGTAATGATACAAATGACAAAATACTTGTAGAATTGGCAAAACAAGGTAAATTAGAGGCGCTGGAAGAACTGGTCTTAAAACATCAGTCCTGGATTTACAATATTTCTTTGCGTATGACAGGAAGTATTCATGATGCTGAAGATACTACACAGGAGATTTTGATTAAAATATTAACTAGACTCTCTACATTCAATGGCAAGAGCAGCTTTCGTACCTGGCTGTATCGTATTGTGGCAAATCATGTATTTAATATGAATAGGAAAAAGCAGGAATACCTTTTTTCGTCTTTTGAGGAACATAGAAATTTACTGAAACATTCCCCTGATATGAGACTGGATGATTCTTATATTAGGAATATAGAGCAGAAGGTATTGGTTGAAGAGACAAAAGTTCGTTGTCTTATGGGTATGATTCTTTGTCTGGATAGAAAACAAAGACTAGTTTTTATCCTGGGGTCGGTTTTTTCAACAAGCTCAAAAATAGGTGGAGAAATTATGGAAATTAGTCCTGAAAATTTCCGAAAGATATTATCAAGAGCAAGAAAACAATTGAGGTCTTATATAGATGAGAGATGCAGTTTGTTAAATAAACATGGCAGTTGTAAATGTATTCGTAAAACTCAAGCTGCTATAGAGGCAGGTTATGTTAATCCTGATAATTTACAATTTGAAACTGGATATATAAAGATAGTAAAAGATTTTGCTTCTCAACATTCTAGTAAGGTTGATGATACATTAAGCATGAGTTTTCATCTTTTATTTAAAGAACAGCCTTTTTGGGATTCGCCGGATTATATTAGATTATTAAATGAAAAGATTAAGACAATAGAAACAGCCTGGGGAGGTCTAAAATCTAAATGAAAAATATCAAGGAGAATAGAACAAGAAAAGAAAGGTAAATATTAAATTTAAAAGATAAAATAGGATTAATTAAAAATAAGTGAACATGGTTATTATCATTAATTATAATTAAAAAATACTTAGACACAGGTTTATACTTAGATTTTATAGTAGAAAACTTGACATTACGATAATATAAAGATATATTTTCAACAGAGGGTATAATGAGGTGATAAGATGACTACTGAATTAAAAAAAGGTGATATTGTTGAAATAGAGCTTGATAATCTTGCTCATGGTGGTGAGTGTGTCGGGCATTTTGCTGATGGATTAGCTGTTTTTGTTCCTGGCGGGATTCCTGGAGAGCGGGTTAAAATAAGAATTACTGTTAAAAAGAAAAACTATGCCAGGGGTGAGTTATTGAAAGTTTTACAACCTGTTGAGACCAGGACTGAACCAGTATGCTCTGTGGCTGATGGCTGTGGAGGATGTCAGCTGCAGCATGTAGATTATCAAGAACAATTATTACATAAAAAACAAATGGTTATTGATTTATTAAAAAGAATCGGTGGCTTTGAAAATATAAAAGTCAATGAGCCTATTGGAGTAGACTATCCTTTTAATTATCGCAATAAAGCCCAATTTCCACTGACTAAAACTGAAGACAAAAAAATTGCAACAGGTTTTTATAAAAAGGGCAGCCATAATGTGGTTGTAAATGAAAGTTGTATAATTCAGCATCCCCTGATAAACAGGATTGTTGCCAGAACACTTGCTGTGTTAAATGATTATGAAATGAGTGTCTACAATGAAAGGACTCACCGTGGTTTATTAAGGCATTTGGTGATTAGAACAGGAGTCTGTACCAACCAGGCACTTTTAACAATTGTAACCAGTAGGAAGACGTTTAAGGATGGCAAAGAGATTGCCAGCAAGCTATTACAGCAAATTCCGGAACTGGTGGGAGTAATCCAGAATATTAACCGGGAAAAAACCAATGTAATTATGGGCGGTAAAAATATTATACTGGCAGGTCAGGATTATTATCTAGACTTTATTGGGAATGTACGATTCAAAATCTCACCATTTTCTTTTTTTCAGGTAAATACACTACAAACCAGGAAGTTATATGACATTGTTAAAAAATACGCTAATTTGGCCGGTAAGGAAACAGTCCTTGATGCTTACTGTGGTATTGGGAGTATCGCATTATACCTGGCTGATGGTGCCAAAAAAATAATTGGAATTGAAGTGGTAGTAATGGCCATTGAGGATGCCAGAGAAAATGCCCGTTTAAATAATATTGATAACTGTCAATTCATAACCGGCAGGGTAGAAGAAATACTCCCCAGACTGGTCAAAGACGGCTTAAAGCCTGATCTGGTGGTTTTTGACCCTCCCAGAAAAGGCCTTGATGAAAGAGTGATTAAGGTTATCAATAAAATACAACCTGCCAGGATTATTTATGTTTCCTGTAATCCTGCAACCCTGAGTAGAGATCTGGCTAGGATGAAGGAAAATTATGAGATAAAAGCTATCCAGCCGGTAGACATGTTTCCTCAGACTTATCATGTGGAAACAGTGGTATCTTTGCAGCTAAAAGAAGGTATTTTATGAGATAAATAGAAGTTATAGCATAGAAAGTTTTTTGTGGAGGGGATACTATGAGTTTTTTTCTATCTATTTTTTTTGTTTTTATCGGTATAGCAGGGTTAATCTATAAGGTGGAGACTGGTGTTTTTGTGGGGTTGGGCCTCCTGCCCTGGCAGATTATTAGGTTAAAGAAAGGCAGTAATTATAATATATTTGCTATAGTATTGAGTACTGTTATTGGTAGTGGTTTTTTTATTGTAGTTAGGGAGTGGGTCTTATTGTTTTTATTTCTATTTATACAGGGGTATAATTACTGGGGTCATTTACAGACTGAAAAGAGGGAAGACAATGAGTGATAAGTACTTGACAGTCTTTTAAAAATTGATATAAAATATAGAGTAGGGTAAAATATCAATTAAATATCTAAGTATATGTTAATAAAATATTTTCTAAAGAAAGGATGATTTACTATGCCAACTTATCTCTATGAGTGTGAAAATTGCGGACGGTTTGAAGAATTTCAAAAAATTACAGAGGAACCACTGGAGACCTGTCCTAAGTGTGATGGTACTGTAAAAAGGATTATTGGTTCACCAGGTATTATCTTTAAGGGTTCTGGTTTTTATGTGACAGATAATAAAAGTAGTGATAATAGTACTACTAAAACTGAAAATAATAAGGAAGAAAAGACAGAGAACAGTGGTGCTAAACAAGAAAAGGTATCTTAATGATACTGGTCAGTGCTTGTTTAATGGGTAAGAACTGCCGCTATGATGGTGGTAATCAAAAGGATTTGAAATTAATTAAATTATTGAAAGATAAGGATATTTCTTTGCTATGTCCGGAGGTAGAGGCTGGATTAAATACACCACGTCCCCCAGCAGAGATTATTAAAGGTGATGGCTGTGATGTTTTGCAGAAAAAGGCGCAGGTCCTTAATAAAAAGGGGGAGGATGTAACTGATAGTTTTATCAGGGGCTGCCAGAAGGCTTTGGCCGGGATTGATTTTACTGAGGTAGAATTTGCTGTTTTAAAATCCAGAAGCCCTTCATGTGGGGTCAATAAGATTTATTCCGGGAAATTTGATGGAAAATTGAAAAAGGGCTCTGGTGTTACGGCAGCTTTTTTAAAGGGTAAAGGTATAGCAGTTTATACAGAGGAAGAAATTGATAAAATTATAGGTTTAATGAAATAGAAATGCCAGCTGAGATTATTAGCCTGGCATTTTATAATTTAAAATACTATTAAACCGGGGTTTCCCCGGTTTTTGGTTTATTTAACCAGAGTATATTTTAAAATTTTAGAATAAAATATAGCCTGCTTGAGGTAAGCTATTAAAAACAGATAAAGGGGGTTATAAGATATATGTCAAAACGGCTATCCACAATATGTGTTGTTATTTCTGTGGGTTTAATCGTTATATTCCTTGCAGTATTTTATATCTCTAAGAGCCAGGCTGCTCAACCGACAGTTAGCTGGGGGAGTAGAGGCTCAGGGGTGATTGTATTACAGAGGAAACTTCGGAACTGGGGTTATTATTCAGGTAGTATTGATGGTACCTTTGGTAGTGAAACATACCGTGCAGTAGTCAATTTTCAGCGTAAAAACAGATTAAGGGTTGATGGAGTAGTTGGGGCAGAAACCTGGGCAGCACTGGGCTATGAGGGCGGTGGTAGAGACCGAACAACCAGGGTATCAGGAAGTGCTGGAGTGAGTAGGAGTAATAATGTTGAGATGATTGCCAGGTTAGTTCACGCTGAGGCCAGGGGTGAACCATATGAGGGACAGGTGGCAGTAGCTGCTATTTTACTAAATAGGGTTGATAGTCCTTCATTTCCTAATACTATAAGTGGAGTTATTTACCAACCACTGGCTTTTGAATCAGTAGCCAATGGTCAATTTAATTTAGCACCAAATAATGATAATATCAGGGCGGCCAGGTCAGCAATTAATGGATGGGACCCAACACACGGTTCACTCTTTTTCTGGAATCCTTCTAAACCTGTTAATCAATGGATATGGTCACGACAGATTGTAAGGAGGATAGGCAGTCATGTCTTTGCCCGTTAGTATTAAAAAAAGTAAATAAGGGGGTTTTAAAAATTAAAAGATCTTGGGTTATACCTTTACTGGTTGGTCTTCTGGTTGTTGGTGTAACAGGTTACTGGGGCTATAACCAGTATCGTGAAAAGGAACAACTTGAGGTATATATGGGGAATAAATACCAGCAGGCTTTTTATGAGCTGGTTGAGCATGTAGAACAATTACAGGTATTACTGGGTAAGAGCTTGGTATCCACCTCTGAACGACAAAACATTATGCTTTTAACAGATGTCTGGAGTCATGCCAATACAGCACAAGCAGAACTAAACAAACTGCCTCTGGCTGCCCAAACGGTGTATCAAACTGCTAAATTTTTGAGTCAGACAGGTGATTATTGTCATGCTGCAGCTCGTCAGAATGCTGAGGGTAAAGCATTGACAGATGGAAATCGCAAACAACTAGAACAACTCCGTCAGCAGGCTATTAAGGTGGCAGATAATCTACATAATGTTGAAAACCAGGTTTTTGCAGGAAATGTTAACTGGGTGGAATTAGTAAAGAGTGCCAAAAATAGTCTCGATAATGGAGATAATAACCTGCCAGATAATGTCAATGATAGTTTGGATAGTATTACAGATGAGATGGACAATATGCCTGTACTAATCTATGACGGACCTTTTTCTGACCATATTGTAAATAGAAAACCGCAGGATTTGAAAGGTGAAGAGATAAGCAGGGATGATGCCCGGCAAAGGGCTGCTAAAGTAGTTAATATTTCTAATGAGGAGAGTATCTCACAGGGTACAACTATAAATAGTAAAATACCTTCATATAATTTCCAGATTGATGCTGGAGATGAGGGCACATATTCAATAGATATATCCAAAAAAGGTGGCCACCTGGTTACAATGTTAAATAATCGGGAGGTTGATAAATCCAGTATTTCACAGAGTGAAGCAGTTGATAAGGCAGGCGATTTTCTTGCTATAAACAATTACCCCAATATGGAATCAACTTATTCAGAGATAAAGGATAATATTGCCTATATTTCTTTTGCCTATAAAGAAAAAGGTATTATAATCTATCCAGATATTATTAATGTGCAGGTAGCACTGGATAACGGACAAATACTGGCAGTTGAAGCGTTAAGTTATTTGATGTCACATCATTCCCGTGACCTTGAGGAAGCCGAGATAGGTGAAAATGATGCCAGGGAAAGGGCCAGTAAAACCCTGGAGCAAATTGAGAATATTAGATTAGCGCTTATTCCACAGGCGAGTTTAAAGGAAACCTTAACTTATGAGGTTAGAGGAACTATTGGAGGGGAGACATATCTAATATATGTAAATGCCCAAACAGGTGAAGAAGAACAGATACTAAAAGTGATTATGGGTGAAAAAGGAACCTTTGCACTTTAGTTTTTAGTACCGATAACCCTTTTTTATAGCACTTTAATGTGATATAATTATCTTAAAAAGTTGTTGTGGGGGAATTATGGAAACGGTAAGTATTAGTCAATGTAAGGATTATAATTTTGAAGCAATAATAAAACAGCTCAGGGCAATCTTTGCTAAATATAAGGTGGCAGATTATATTAAACCTGGTAAGTCTGTCTTGCTCAAGGTAAACCTTCTGACAGATAAACCTCCTGAGGCTGCTGTTACTACCAATCCTATATTTGTTAAAGCGCTGGCACGTCTTGTACGCGAGCTGGGGGCAGAAGTAATAATTGGGGACAGTCCTGGCGGGCCCTTCACTGCTGGTTTATTAAAAAAAATCTATCAGCAAACAGGTCTCTATGAGTTGGCTGATGAAGAGGGGATCGAGTTAAATTATGATTTAGCCCAGGAAAATATATCCTTTACAGGAGGTAAATATAAAAGGTCATTTATTATTGCTAAATATTATACAAAGGCTGATTTTGTAATTAACCTCCCCAAATTAAAGACACATGGTATGGCTATGATGACTGGAGCAGTTAAAAACCTTTTTGGGGCTATACCAGGTTTATTAAAGGCAGAATATCATTTAAAAATGCCGCGGATTGATCTTTTTGCGGGCATGTTAATTGACCTTGCTCTCTGTCTTAAACCTGATTTGACAATTATGGATGCGATTATAGGTATGGAAGGTGAGGGACCTTCAGCTGGTGATCCGCGAAAATTTGGGTATATAATAGCTGGTTTATCCCCTTTTGCAGTAGATACTGCTGCTGCATATTTACTGGGGATAGACCCTTTAACAGATCTGCCGACTATTCAGGCTGCACATGAAAGAGGACTGTCCTCTTCGATTGCTGATATAGAGCTTGCTGGTGATAAACTCGGGGTATTAAGGGATGTAAAAATACCTGCTATCGAAAAAAGTTCTAATTTGATTGATAGGAGATTACCTAAGAATATCAGCAACTGGCTTTCTCCTCTTTTAAGGCCACGGCCAGTTTTTCATCATGAGAAATGTACTAACTGTGCTGATTGTTGTCGAAACTGTCCAGCGGATGTAATTACTATGAAAGAAAAAGGACCCGAGGTTGATCTTGAAAATTGTATTAGGTGTTTTTGCTGTCAGGAGTTATGTAAGTACCAGGCAGTAGAGATAAAACGCCCGTTATTGGGCAACTTATTATTTAGACTATAGTAGAAACTGGTCATGGGGTGAAAAAATGAAAATTGGGGTAATTTCAGATACTCATATCCCGTCTAAAGCAAAAAAGATACCGGATATAGTATTTGATAAGTTTAGAGATATTGATTTAATTATACATGCTGGGGATATTACATCACAGGAAGTGTTGGATGATTTAGCAGTATTAGCCCCTGTTAAGGCAGTTTATGGTAATGTTGACCCACCTGAATTATGCCGTGGACTGCCAGAGAGATTAAGGATTGAACTTAATGGTTATCAGATTGGTGTTACCCACGGGCATAACCTTAAGGGACATATTATGGAACGGATAGCTTATGTTTTTCCTAAGGCCGATATAATAATCTTTGGTCATACACATCGACCCTGTAATGAAGTAATAAATGGACAGCTTTATTTTAATCCAGGATCAGCAACTGACCGGCGACTTCAGGCGAAACATTCTATCGGGATTATTACTCTGCACGACAGGATTGAAAGAGAGATTATTTATTATTAGGAGGGATAATAATGGCTGTATATGACCTCAGCCACCGTCTGGCTAAAATGTTGAAGAAATCTGATGAGTATAAGGCTTATCTAGAGGCAAGAAAACAGGTGATGACAGATGAGAAGACTAAAGAGATGTTACTTGATTTTAAAAAAGAGCAATATAAACTACAGGCCAAGCAATTTTCTGGTCAGGAGATCGATGAGGATGATAAAAAAAGACTGACTAATCTCCAGGAGATAGTTAATCTTAATAATGTCATCAAGAAGTATATGGAGGCTGAATACAGGGTAACAATCTTACTTAATGATGTACAGGAAATATTATTTGGTGACCTGGAGATAGGATTACCTCAGGATGAAGAAAAGCACCCTACTGATTGATGGGGTGCTTTTTATTTATTCCTTATACCTGTTGAACTTCTTTTACCCCTGGTACGTGTTCTTTGAGGGTACGTTCAATCCCATTTTTAACAGTCAGGGTAGACATGGGACATCCCTGGCAGGCACCAAGTAGTTTGACTTTAACAACACCATCTTCAGTAACTTCAACTAGCTCTACATCACCACCATCAGCCTGAAGACCTGGTTTTATTTTATCAAGAATTTTTACTACTTCTTCTTGCATATTTTACACCCCCTATTGAACTTTTCTTTAACTTATTATAACATTATTATTAGTAAAAATAAAGCAATCTATAAGCTGGAATTTATTCTTTTTCTTCTACCTTTGGTGGACCGACCTTTATATAAAAGCTTAGCTGGTCACTGATAACCATATAGAGTAGTTCTAACTGGTAGGTTTTATCTTCAATAATTATGAAACGCTGGTGAATTACATCTTTAAGTAGCAGGGGGTCTATTTCTTCGATTTCTTTCCCCATTAAACCAGCCAGCAGATCACTTATCTTTGTTTTGATGGCCTGCTGGGTATGTTTATTGACATCAGCATCCAGTTCAATATTAATCTTATTGATAAATGTTTTTCTAAACCTGTTGAATTTTTCTTCTAATTGTTTGATTTGTTCTGACTGTTCTCTGTTTTTAACTGTCAATTCGTTTCTTTCCAGGATAAGCTGGTCGATTATCCGGCCGGAATATAGGTTTAAAAAGGTTGCTCCTGTAATAATACCCAGTAAGAAGATAACGATTATATAGATAAATTCTTTTTTTGTAAAGACTAGAAAAGAGTTAAGCAAATTACTTGCCCCCACAGAAGACTATTATTATCCAGTAACCCAGCTGCCCCCCCAAAAAGGCGCTTAAGAGTATAAAGAATTGTTCAACAATAATGCTTAACTGTCCTTGAAAGATGACTCCTTCCAATAAACGGAGATTGGCAAATGTACCACCGATAGCACTTATGATGGCGTATAGTTTAAGGTCATCAGCTATATCGACCATTATTTTGAGGGGGGATTGATTGATAATTAACCCACCAATACTGCCGATAAAAGACCCCCCTAAGACTACTCCAAGGGCAATAAAAAAAACAGGTATGACACGGTTCATTTATTTCACCTCATTATAATTATAATTTGAAAGAAGGATAATTATGACAGCTAACTTTGTTCACTTACACGTCCATACTGAATATAGTCTTCTGGACGGAGCTCTGCGCATCAAGGACCTTGTTCAGTATAGTAAAGAGCTGGCTATGCCGGCAGTGGCTATGACCGATCATGGGGTTTTATATGGTGCAGTAGACTTTTACCGGCAGGCTGTTCGGGAAGGTATTAAACCAATTATCGGTTGTGAGGTTTATTTAGCCCCTGGTTCTAGATTTGAGAAGAGTAAGAGAGAGAGATACCATTTGGTATTACTGGCTATGGATAATGAGGGTTACCATAATCTGATAAAATTGGTATCACAAGCCTGGCTGGAAGGTTTTTATTATAAGCCGAGGGTAGATAAGGATTTATTATACGAACATCACAAGGGACTGGTTGCTCTATCGGCCTGTGTTCAGGGTGAAATACCACAATTGATTTTAAAGGGAAAAGAGGAAAAGGCCAGAGAAACATCCCTGGAATATAGGGAGATATTTGGTAAAGGTAATTTCTATTTTGAATTACAGGACCACCACCTGGGAGATGAAAAAAAGGTTAATAGTCATTTGATTAAACTGGGTAAGGAGCTTAATATTCCACTACTGGTTACTAATGATGTACACTACTTAAAACAAAGTGATGCTGAACTCCATGATGTTTTGCTGGCAATGCAGACAGGTAAGACAGTAGATGATGAAAATAGAATGACCTTTCCTAATGATAAATTTTATTTTAAGAAACCTGCTGAAATGTTCAGGCTTTTTCCATCACTGTCAGAAATTTACCAGAATACAGTTGATTTAGCAGAACGTAGTGAAGTAAAACTTGACTTTAATACCTTTTATCTGCCTGATTACCCTGATGCCGGGGGTAAAGAGGCTGCAGCAAAATTGTTGAGAAGAAAGTGTCAGGATGGTCTACTTGATAAAGGACTGGCTGATAATAAAGTAGCCCAGGAAAGGCTTGAGTATGAATTAAAGGTAATTGAAGAGATGGGTTATGTCTCTTATTTCTTGATTGTCTGGGATTTTGTTGACTATGCTGTTAGAAATGATATTAGAGTAGGTCCGGGTAGGGGTTCAGCAGCCGGGAGTCTGGTTTCGTATCTCCTGGGGATAACCCGTATTAATCCCTTGGAGTATAATCTTATTTTTGAGAGGTTTTTAAACCCTGAAAGGGTAACCATGCCTGATATTGATATAGATTTTGATGAACGAAGGGATGAGATAATAGAATATGTACGGGAAAGGTATGGAGATGAGAAAGTTGCCCAGATTGGGACTTTTGGGACTATGGCAGCCAGGGCCGCTATCCGTGATGTGGGACGTGTTTTAAATATACCATTAAAAAGAGTTGATCGGGTTGCTAAAATGGTGCCGTCAAGGCCGGGTATTAGTCTGGATGAAGCCCTGAAGATGAATGAAAAGCTATTAAATTATTATCAAAGTGATCAAGAAATTGCCCGCTTGGTGGATTTTGCTAGAGGTGTTGAGGGATTACCAAGACATATTTCCACACATGCAGCAGGTATTATTATCGGCTCCAGGGATTTAAGTGAATTAATACCACTTCAGACCCAGGATGAAGCTGTCATAACCCAGCTTCCCATGAATGACCTGGAGAGTCTTGGTTTATTGAAAATGGATTTCCTGGGTTTAAGGAATCTTACTATTATTAATAAGGCTCTGGATAATATCAAAGTAAACTGTGGCCATGATATAGTGGTTGAGCAGATACCATTAGATGACCCGGCTGTTTATCAACTATTACAGCAGGGCAGAACCTTAGGGGTCTTTCAGATGGAATCCTACCTCTTTCAGGACCTTAACCAGCGCTTAAAACCAGATAGGTTCTCTGATTTAATTGCCATCCTTGCATTAGGACGTCCAGGACCACTTGGTAGTGGTCTTGTTGATCAGTATATTGATAGTAGACATGGTTTAAGAAAACCAGAATACCTCCATTCATCACTTGAACCAATACTTAAGGAAACATTTGGTTTAATACTCTATCAGGAACAGGTGATGGAGATTGCCAGTAAGATTGCTGGCTACACAATGGGTGAAGCTGATCTATTGAGAAGGGGTATGGGTAAAAAGAAAAAAGAACTGATTGCTAATGAGCGGGCAAAGTTTGTCAGGGGTGCTGAAGAATTAAGGGATATTAAGCAGGATATTGCCAATAAAATCTTTGATCAGATGGAATATTTTGCAGGATATGGTTTTAATAAATCACATAGTGCTGCCTATGCTATGCTGGCCTATCAGACTGCTTATCTTAAAGAAAAGCATCCAGCAGAATTTATGGCTGCAGTTTTATCATCTGTGATGAGCAACCTGGATAAGGTTGGACAGTATATTCGTGAATGTAAAGAAATGGGGATTGCGGTTTTACCCCCTGATATTAATAAAAGCCACTATGAATTCAGGGCAATGTCAGATGGGAAGATCCACTTTGGTTTAAAGGCTATTAAAAATGTAGGAACTGCAGCGATCAAGGCCATTATTGAAGGCAGGCAGTCAGAACCCTATCATTCACTTGAGGATTTTCTCAAAAGAGTTGAACTTAGACCTCTTAATATCCAGATTATTGAATCATTGATCAAGGCAGGTGCTTTTTCATCCTTTGAAGAAAAGAGGTCTCAGATTTTAATCAAGTTTGAGGAAATCTATGAGAAGGTAAGTTCCGGGCGCCGTCATCACAGCACAGGACAGACCTCGTTTTTTGATGTAGTTGCTAATAAAGAGGATTTTTTTGAAGATAGTATTAAATACCCGGATATTGCGGAGCTTTCCCTGGAAGAGAAACTGGCCCAGGAACGGGAATATCTGGGAATATATCTTTCGGCACACCCCCTTGACAGGTTCCAAAAAAAGATAGCTTGTTTTACTAATTGTGATAGCCAGTTTATCAAAGATGTTGATAGTGAAGAAAATACTGCTCAAAAGGTACTTGTGGCAGGGATGGTTATTGAAAAAAAAGAACATATCACCCGACGTAAGCAACAGATGGCTTTTTTGACAATAGAAGACTGGGCTGGTAAGATAGAGGTAATTGTCTTCCCGGGTGTTTACAGGGATAACGCTGATTTCCTGGAAAAAGGCAAGAAGGTTTTGATAATGGGCAGACTGGATGAGGGTAAGGTCCTGGCTGATAGGGTTCTTTCTCTTGAGATACCTTACCTTATGATAGAATTGACCAGTAAAGAAAGTCTTAAAGAAATAAAAGAGATTCTTCAGAAATATAAAGGAGATAATCCTGTTTTTTTCAGGGTAGATAGAGGGGATTATGCTGATTTAATACTCAGTAATAGGAGATACTGGATAGGAGATAGTAGTAAAGTGCTGCAGGCTTTTGAGCCTTTAAAGGAAATAGAAATAAAAATATTTGATTAAATATATATAAGTAGTACTTAAATATTGCACTTTCTCGTTCCAGCCAATTATATTAATTCCGCTTGTCGTTCGTTACGGCGTCGTACCTCCACTCACTGTCATATATTTTTCACTCCGGCGTCCTGCCTACGTGAAAAATATAGAGTCGCTCCATTAATATAATTGGCTTACACAAAGCATTAGTGTGAATAAATTAAATGAAATTTATATACTTGGAGGAATGCTAATGAATGATTTGATTTTTTCCTGGTTAAATCAATATCTTTCAAAGGAGTGGGCTGTTTTTTTTACGGCCTGTCTGCCGATTGTAGAGCTCAGGGGAGCGATACCACTGGCTATTGCCCTGGGTATTTCTCCCTGGAAGGCTTACTTATTATCAGTGGCCGGTAATACGGTTCCTGTGATACCATTATTATTGTACTTAAGGCCGATTAGATTATTTTTGATAAGCAACTCCAGTTTTATGGAGTCTTTTTTTGGCTGGCTGGATAAAAGGACTATCAATAAAAGTGCTCAGATAGAGAAATATGGGGCAGTAGCCTTAATATTATTTACGGCGATTCCGTTACCGACAACCGGGGCGTGGACAGCCAGCCTGGCAGCACTTTTGTTTAAGATTAAGTTTCGTTATGCTTTTCCGGCTATTATTGCCGGGATATTCCTGGCAGGGATAATAATGACTATCCTTAGTCTTACAGGTAAGGCTATATTCTAAAGGAGGAAAATTTAAGTTATCTAATCTAAGTTTAAGTAATTTTCAAACTATTTTATATAATTTGTTGAAATATAATTTTATTTATGTTATCATATAATAAATTAAAGGGTTGTAACTGGGAACAGGCAACACCTAAATTAGAGAGAACACAGCTTAAAGAAGTGTTCTATGCTAATTTAGGTGTTTTTTAGTAAAATATAAAATAAATATTAATTTTGTTGTTTGCTGAAAATGTTGAGTATTAATTTCTGAGTTATCTATGTGGAGAGTGTGATTGGATGAAGGTGAAGAAAGTATACAACAATAATATTCTTTTAGCTGAAAATGAACAATTATTAGAGGTAATATTGCTTGGACGTGGAATCGCTTTTAAGAAAAAAGCTGGAGATAAGGTTGATGTTTCAAAAATAGAGAAAACCTTTATCTTAGATTCTCCTGAGCTTTATTCAAGCTTTGTTAAATTATTACAGGAAGTTCCTTTAAATCATGTGAAATTGGTAGAAAAAATTGTTAATGAGGCACAAGAAGAATTGAAGGTAAAGTTTCATGATAGTATCTATATTGCATTAACAGACCATATGAGCTATGCTTTATCTAGATATAAGATGGGAATAGAAATGAAAAATGCATTGCTGTGGGAAATCAAAAGAATTTATGAAAAAGAATATAAGGCAGCATGTCATTCTTTGGAAATCATCCAATATTATGAAGGGATTGAAATGTCAGCAGATGAAGCGGGCTTTATCGCACTCCACTTTGTGAATGCACAGCAGGATGGAGAAAAAATGAAGATAACTATGACGATTACTGAAATTGTAAATGATGTGCTAAACATTGTAAAGTATCATTTCAATATTGAATATGACCAAGAATCTTTGAGCTATAGCAGATTTATTAGACATATCCGCTACTTTGCCAGGCTTATGCTCCATAATAAAATAGTATCAACAGACGATGACTTTTTATATAAGCAGGTGAAAAATAAATGTCCACAAGAGAAAGTGTGTGTAGATAAGATAAAGGTTTATTTTGATAAAAAATTCAACTACAAGATTTCTAAGGAAGAAATGGTATATTTTATGATCCATATTAATCGTATTATCAAGTATGAAAAAAAGGGTTAGTGATGATAAGAAAATTAAAAATAAATATTGTTAAGAAAATAAGGGTTGTAACCGTATAAGGGCAATACCTAAATTCATGGAAAATAAATTTCGGCTTGAGAATGTAAAAGCCAATTATGTTTTCTTGAATTTAGGTTTTTTATTTATTTTCACAAAAAAGAAAGTCGATGCTTTTTTGTGAAAATAAATAAAACTAAAAAGGGAGGAATAAATTATGGATAATCGAAAATTAGCAAAAGATATTTTAAGCTATGTAGGCGGTATTAATAATATTGCTCAATTAGCAAACTGTGCTACTCGGTTAAGAATGAATTTTAAAGATGAAAGATTAGTTGATTTAGAAGACTTAAAGAAGATAGATGGTGTTATGGATGCCATTTATAAGTCAGGCCAATATCAGATTATTATTGGTACAGAGGTTGCGAACGTATGTGAGGAAATGGGAAAGCTAGGGCATATAAGTGTGTCCGCTGAGCATTCCAAACAAAAAGGTGGGAAACTGGAAAGGTTGATGGATATTTTGGCCTCTATTTTCACACCAGTTATTCCGGCAATTACAGCAGCTGGTATGATAAAGGCTATTTTAGTTATATTTGTTCTTCTTGGAATGTCAAAGGATTCACAGGTTTATTCTATCTTAAGCTTTGTTGCAGATGCAGGTTTTTACTTTTTACCTGTTATGCTTGGATTTTCAACAGCAAAAAAACTGGGAGGCAATCCATATTTAGCAGCAATGATTGGGGGAATATTGTTACACCCAGGTTTTAAAGCAATGGTGACAGCAGGAGATCCAATTAGTTTTTTAGGGATTCCAGTTAAATTAGTTAATTATGCCTCCAGTGTTATTCCCATTATTTTAGCTGTTTGGTTCATGGGTTATGTAGAGCGATATGCAGATAAAATATCGCCGAAACCAATTAAATTTTTTACAAAACCAGTACTAGTTATTTTGATAGTATCACCAATTACATTAATAGTATTAGGACCGCTAGGCTCTATTATTGGTACTGGTATTGCTACAGTAGTAGGTTTCTTAAACACACATGTAAGATGGTTTGTTCCTACTGTCATGGGGGCATTTATGCCACTATTAGTATTGACAGGTATGCATTGGAGTTTTTTGCCAATCTTATTAACTTCTTATTCTACGTATGGTTACGAAGCAATTATGGGGCCAGGAAGTCTTGTTTCCAATATATGTCAAGGAGCTGCAGCCTTGTGTGTAGCTATTAAGTCAAATAATATAAAATTGAAACAACTGGGTTATTCATCAGGTATTACAGCACTTATGGGTATTACAGAGCCAGCAATGTATGGGATTACGCTGAAATTAAAAAAGCCATTGATTGCTGTCATGATTGGCGGTGCTTCTGGTGGTTTATATGCCGGCGTTATGGGGGTTGTCCGCTATACATCTGGAACACCAGGACTATTATCACTTCCTGTTTTTATCGGAGAAAATCCAATGAATATAGTTCATGCAGTTATTTCTTGCATAATTGGTTTTATTGTTACCTTTATCCTTACTTGGATCTTAGGATTTGAAGAACCAAAAGATATGGGAACAGAGAATATTTTAGGGGGAGAATCAATAAAAAATAAGTTATCATTAAATAGAAGAATAGATATTTATAGCCCGATGGAAGGACAGATAATCGATATTAACAAAGTTGATGATGATAGTTTTGCCAATGAAGTTACTGGAAAAGGTGTAGCTATAATTCCAAAAACAGGGAAAGTTGTAGCACCTTTTGATGGAACTGCAACAATGGTATTCAGTACAAAGCATGCTATTGGCTTAACAAGTGAGGAAGGTATAGAGCTGTTGATACATGTTGGAATTGACACGATGGAACTTGAAGGTAAGCATTTTAATACTCTAGTGAAAAAAGGCGATACAATTAAAAAAGGAGACCCGTTGCTAGAGTTTGACAAAGAAGCAATAGAGAAGGAAGGCTATGAATGTACTACGCCTATAGTTGTTACAAACTCAGATGATTATTTAGACGTTGTTGGTGTGGAGGAAGGAAAAGTAGAAACAGGTGAATTAATAATGATGATTTTAGAAGGGGTATATGATGAATAGACTAGATAAAGACTTCCTGTGGGGAGGAGCTATGGCTGCCAATCAATGTGAAGGAGCCCATTTGGAGGATGGGAAGGGCTTGTCCTGTATGGATATTCTTCCATCAGTTCAATATGGTAGAAAGGAAGCTATGTATAATCCTCAACTTGCATTGACCAAAAAGTATGGATATTATCCAAGCCATGAAGGAATAGATTTTTACCATAACTATAAAGAAGATATCAAGCTTTTAGCAGAAATGGGAATAAAGGCTTTTCGTACATCCATAAGTTGGCCTAGAATATTTCCTAATGGAGATGATAAAGAGCCAAATGAACTGGGACTTAAATTTTATGATCGTTTGTTTGAAGAATGTAGAAAATACAATATAGAACCAGTAGTAACCTTATCTCATTTTGATACACCATTAAATTTGAGCAAAAAATACGGCGGGTGGTATAATCGAAAACTAGTTGATTTTTACCTTAAATATTGTAAAGTTGTATTTAAACGTTATGCAGAAGTAGTAAAATATTGGATTTCATTTAATGAAATAAACATGATTACTCACATTCCATTTTTTGGTGGGGGAATTATTTTAAAAGATGACGATGATGTGATGCAGGTATCATATCAGGCGGCACATCACCAATTAGTAGCCAGTGCCCTGGCTACTAAGTTGCTGCGTGATATAAGTAAAAACGGGAAAATGGGCTGTATGCTGGCGGCTGGTTCTTATTATCCATATAGCTGTAATCCAAAGGATGTATGGGCAGCAGTTGAGAAAAATCAGGACATGTATTTCTTTATTGATGTGCAGGCGAGAGGCGGATACCCAAGCTATACAAAACGTTTATTAAAGAAAAAAGGGGTCTGCATAAAAATAGCAGCAGAAGATGAGGTGATTTTTAAAAAGCATAAGGTAGATTATATTGCATTGAGTTATTACTCGAGCAGATTGATTAGTGTTAATAAGAAGGTTTTAAAGAACATTGCTGATGGTAATGCAGTTACAACTTTGCGGAATCCTTATTTAGAAGCAACGCCATGGGGAAGACAGATTGACCCAATAGGGCTTCGAATAACCATGAATGAATTATACGATCGTTATCAGAAGCCCCTTTTTATAGTTGAAAATGGTCTTGGCGTCAGTGATAAAGTAGATGAAAATGGAGAAATTCATGATGATTATCGAATTTCCTATGTTAAAGAGCATATAAAGGCTATGAAAGGTGCTATAGCGGATGGTATAGAATGTCTTGGGTATTTGGTTTGGGGATGTATTGACTTAGTAAGTGCTGGTACAGGAGAGATGGAAAAGAGGTATGGATTTATCTATGTAGACAGAGATAATGAAGGAAATGGGACCTTGAAACGGATTAAAAAGAAATCTTTTTGGTGGTATAAAAAAGTTATCGAATCAAATGGAGAAGAGCTGTAGCTGTTGTTATGTAAAAGCGTTCATTATTTTCTTTAAAATTATATTAATATTAAGTTTTAAGCCTGCTTATCTCTATAGGTGTACCGTCAATTAACGATAGATTCTTTGGTTTTTTTAGCTTCTTTATATAGAATATAGATTCTGTTATTAATATTAAAATTCAAGAAATTTCAAATAAAATGTGAAGATGAAAACCTGCTTCTAAAAAAAGAGGCAGGTTTATTTAAAATTTTTAATAGGCCTATAGATATGTGATTAAAAAATTTAATTTGCTCTAGTAGTTACTAAGGGGATTACTGTCCCAGGGATAAAAAAAATAAGAAGCTTGCTTTTTATGTAATGAAGGATTTCTATTCAGAGGGTCTAAGGCGATAATACTAAATTGACCCCTTGTTTGGCTTGACATTAAATAGAAAAAAGTGTATTATAAAAAAAATAAGGGGGTTAATTTTATGGATGTGAAAGCTGATTATATTGTTGTAAAAGCTCTTGAAGATGGTGTAACATTAATCGGTTTGACCCGCGGTAAAGAAACTAAATTTCATCATACAGAAAAGCTGGATAAGGGAGAAGTGTTGCTTGCTCAATTTACAGACCACACCTCTGCTATCAAGATAAGGGGCAAGGCGGAGATTATGACTAAAAATGGATCAATTGGCTCAGGAGATTAAACCAGGCAATTAAGGCTGGTTTTTCTTTTAACTAGAGGTGCTAGAACTGTCTGGATTATTATTTTATAATATTAGGAATGTGGGGGATTTATATGTGGCAGGTTATCTATATTACTAATGAGAAAGAGGCTAATTCAATTAAAGATAAATTAATTGAACAGGGTTTTTTAGTAAAATTAGAGGCAATGGATGATGGTACAATTCAAATCAAGGTTCCCCAGTCTGAAGCAGAAGAAGTCTACCAGATTCTTAGTGATACAATTTGAATGGTTTAATTTCTTTAATTTGAGGTGAAAGTGATGTTAAAGGATTTATTTGGCAAGTCAAAATATGTAACTGTTAAGTCAAGAGATAATCGTGATAAAAAAGAGGAGTCTTCTCCAGATAACCGCCTCTGGACTAAATGTAATGAATGTAAAGAAATAATCTTTAATAAAAAACTAGTTGAAAACCTGATGGTCTGCCCCAAGTGTGGTAAGCATTTCCGTTTGACTGCCAGGGATAGGCTGGCAATTACTGTTGATGAGGGCAGCTTTAAGGAGTTTGCTGAAGATATATATAGTAAAGACCCGCTTGATTTCCCTAACTATGTAGAGAAGATGGTCAGGGCAAAGATTAAAACAAATCTAAATGAAGCTGTAATTACTGGTGAAGCATTGATTGGCGGACATCAGATAGTAATTGCTATTATGGATTTTAATTTTATGGGGGGAAGTATGGGGTCGGTAGTTGGTGAAAAAATTACCCTGGCAATAGAGAAGGCTATTGAGAAGAAAAAGCCCTTAATAATCTTTAGTACAGCTGGAGGAGCCAGAATGCAGGAGGGCCTTCTTTCTTTGATGCAGATGGCTAAAACCAGTGCTGCTGTAAAAAAGATTCATCAGGCTGGGCTTTTATATGTCTGTGTAATGACTGACCCGACATCAGGTGGTGTTACTGCTAGTTTTGCCACCTTGGCTGACATAATTATTGCTGAAAAAGGGGCTTTAATAGCCTTTGCCGGGCCTCGTGTTATTAAACAGACTATTAGTGCAGACCTCCCAGAAGGATTTCAAAAGGCAGAATTTCTCCTGGAACATGGTATGGTAGATAGAGTGACTCCCCGTCATAAAATGCGTGATGAATTAAAAGCTATTTTAGAGATCCATCAATATAGTGGGGTGAATGAATATGCCCAATAATGTACTGGAATTTGAGAAACCACTAATTGAACTAGCGGAGAAAATTAAGGAATTACAATCGTTTATGGATGAAAAAGGTCTTGATCTCAGTGAAGAGGTTAAGCGTCTACGTGAGAGAGCAAAAAATTTGCGTTGTGAGATATATGCCAATTTAAATACCAAACAAATACTGCAGATTGCCAGACACCAGAATAGGCCTACAGCCCGCGATTATATTGAGTATATCTTTGATCAATTTATGGAATTACATGGTGACCGCAGATTTGGTGATGATAAAGCCTTAATTGGGGGTATAGGTTTAATAGCTGGAAAACCGTATACTTTCCTCGGTCACCAAAAGGGTAAGTCTACTAAAGAAAACCTGAGAAGAAATTTTGCAATGGCTCACCCTGAAGGATACCGCAAAGCCCTGAGGCTAATGAAACAGGCTGAAAAATTTGATAGACCCATTATAACAATGATAAATACACCAGGGGCCTATCCTGGGATAGGTGCTGAGGAAAGGGGTCAGGCTGAAGCTATCGCTACTAATCTGATGGAGATGTCCTCTATTAAAGTGCCTATTGTAGTTGTTGTGACAGGTGAAGGTGGTAGTGGTGGGGCATTAGGTATTGGTCTAGGGGACAGGATTTTAATGATGGAATATACTTATTATTCGGTTTCTTCGCCCGAGGCCTGTGCTGCTATTCTGTGGAAGGATGCCGAAAAGTCAGCTGAGGCTGCTGAAGCCTTGAAGATTACTGCTAATGCTTTAAGGGAGCTGCGTTTAATTGATAAAATTGTTACAGAACCAGTTGGTGGGGCACATAAAGACCCCAAGAAGGCTGCTCTGTTGCTTAAAAACGAGATTATTAGTAATATGAAAGAACTATCAGTACTAAGTAGAGATGAATTACTTGAACAACGCTATAAAAAATATAGGAATATGGGTGAATTCTCAAATAAGGAAACGATTGCATTACCTGAGGAAGTAAAGGAGGAAGCTAGATGAATAAGATAGGTGTTTTAACAAGTGGTGGGGATGCCCCTGGGATGAATGCAGCAATAAGGTCAGTTGTCAGGGTTGCCTTACATCATGGTCTTAATGTTGTTGGAATCAGGAGGGGATATGCTGGTTTAATTGACGGCGATTTCTATCAGATGAACCGGAGTTCGGTAAGTGATATTATACAACGAGGGGGGACTATCCTGCTTTCTGCCCGCTGTGAGGAGTTCAAAACCCCTGAGGGCCGCCAGAAGGCCCTACATAATATGCAGCAGGAGGGGATCGAAGCCCTGGTAGTAATTGGTGGTGATGGTTCATTAACTGGCGCACAAAAAATAGATAAAGAACTTGGCATTCCAGTAATTGGTATACCTGGGACTATTGATAATGACCTGGCCGGTACTGAGATAACTATCGGCTGTGATACCGCTATGAATACGGTTATTGATGCTATCAATAAGATCAGGGATACAGCTACTTCTCATGAACGTACTTTTGTTATAGAAACAATGGGCAGGAGGTGTGGTTTTCTGACAGTTATGACTGCCCTGGCTGGTGGAGCAGATGCTATTCTTATACCAGAGATGAATTATGATCTAGATGATATTTGTAATAAGCTGATAAAGCGCCAGGAAATGGGCAGATTACATAATATTGTACTGGTTGCTGAAGGGGTTGGTGAGGACTTTAAGACTAATCGTAATTTGGATGAGAGTCCAGCTTTTTTTATCAGTAGACTTATATCAGATAAAACAGGTCAGGAGACCAGGGTAATTATCCTGGGACACCTACAGAGGGGTGGTTCACCAACAGTTAGAGACAGGGTGCTTGCCAGCAGAATGGGTGCTAAGGCAGTGGAATTATTACTGGCAGGTGAATCTAATATAATGATTGGTATAGAAGGTAGAGAGCTGGTTTATCATAAAATTAGTGAAGTCTTAAGTACTAAAAAAGAAATAGATATGGGTTTATATGAGTTAGGAACGATTCTTTCCTAGTAAACAGCAGGGGTGATATGAAAATGCGCAAGACAAAAATAGTTTGTACACTGGGTCCAGCCAGTAGTACTAAAGAAATGATTGTTGAGCTGGTTAAGGCAGGGATGGATGTTGCCAGGCTTAATTTTTCACATGGTGATTATAATGAACATGGTCAACGCATTGAACTTGTGCATGAAGTAGTAAAGGAGACTGGTAAGATAATCCCTATTATGATGGATACTAAAGGACCAGAGATAAGGACAGGCTCAATGAGTGAGGGGCAAGTCAAGCTTGAAAGAGGCCGGGAAATTATCCTAACTACAGATGAAAAGTCTAACAGTAACAATACCAGTGTTTCTGTTTCCTATAATCATTTACCAGAGGATGTTAAAAAAGGCTCCAAGATCTTGATTGATGATGGCCTAATTGAACTAAAGGTGTTGGGCATAAATGATCATGAGATCAGGTGTGAGATTCTCAATGAAGGATTTTTAGGCAGCCATAAAGGTGTCAATCTACCTGGTATATCACTAAAACTCCCTGCCTTGACTGAGAAAGATAAAAATGATATTCGTTTTGGTATTGAAAATGGGGTAAGTTTTATTGCTGCTTCATTTGTCAGGAAGGCGCGGGATGTACTTGAGATACGCAAGTTATTAATTGAGGAAAAGGCTGAGGATATCTATATTATCTCTAAAATTGAGAACCAAGAGGGTGTAGATAATATAGATGAGATTATTGAGGTGTCTGATGGTATAATGATTGCAAGGGGAGACCTGGGTGTTGAGATACCGCCGGAAAAGGTTCCTTTAATCCAGAAGACGATAATCAACAAATGTAAGCAGGCTGCTAAACCGGTGATTACTGCCACCCAGATGTTGGATTCAATGATACGTAACCCCCGCCCAACCAGAGCAGAGGCCTCTGATGTGGCTAATGCAATTTTTGATGGGACAGATGCTATCATGCTCTCTGGGGAATCAGCTATAGGTGATTATCCAGTGGAAACAGTCAATACTATGGCCAATATAGCCCGGGAGATTGAGTTTTCTACTCATTATAGTGGAAAAATAAAGAGTTATGAGAATACCTCCTCTAAGACAGTAACTGAAGCTATAAGCTTAGCCTCGTGTAAAACAGCAATGGATTTGAATGCCCGGTGTATTATTACTGCAACCAGTTCTGGTTTTACGGCCCGAATGGTGTCCAAACACCGACCAATGCTACCTATTATAGCAGTTACACATAATGAGGCAGTAATAAGGTATTTAAAACTCTGCTGGGGTGTTTATCCACTCAAAGTACCGCAGAGTAAGACTACAGATGAAATGATTGATAATGCTATTACTACTATTTTAGGACATGGTTTAGTTGAAAAGGGTGATTTGGTTACTATTACTGCTGGTGTACCTGTTAGTATGTCTGGTACCACTAATCTGATTGAAGTACTGGTAATTTAGTAGTGTTTATAAGTAAAAGTTTTAATATTTTTATAATTCATTTTTTAGGAGGTATTTGTTTTTTTATCTTGAATAGTTATTATGTGATTGAGTTCTAAATATAATTTTAAGAAATAATTATACTTGGGGGTGGTTAGCAAAATTTAAAAAATTTACATATTTATAATCTAAAATAAAGATAATAGATTAAAAGAGGTAGATTTACTTAAGGAGGTATTTTTTTAATGGTAGAAAAGTATGTTTATTCTTTTGGTGGTGGAAAAGCTGATGGTAAAACTGAATTAAAGAATCTTCTCGGGGGGAAAGGTGCTAACCTGGCTGAGATGACAAACCTAGGGATTAATGTCCCCCCTGGCTTTACGATTACAACAAATGTGTGTACCCTTTATTATGAAAATAATGAGAATTATCCAGAGGGTCTGGATGAACAAGTTGAAGAGGCCCTGTCCAAGGTAGAGGGGTTGATGGGTAAGGAATTTGGGGATGTTAATGACCCCTTACTCTTTTCTGTTCGTTCTGGTGCCCGGGTTTCAATGCCTGGTATGATGGACACGGTTTTAAATCTTGGTCTTAATGATGAAACAGTACAGGGAGTAATCAAACAGACCAATAATGAAAGATTTGCCTATGACTCATACCGCCGTTTTGTGCAGATGTTTGGTAATGTTGTTTTAGGTATGGATGGTGCTGAGTTCGAAGAGATTCTAGAGAAAAAGAAAGAAAAACTTGGTGTTGATTATGATACAGAGATTCCAGCTGAGTCTTTAAAGGAACTGGTGGGTGAATTTAAGGCCCATATAAAAGAAACAACCGGGGAAGATTTCCCTGAAGAACCAAAAGCTCAGTTATGGGCAGCGATTGATGCTGTATTTGGTTCCTGGAACAATGAAAGGGCTATTAGTTACAGGAATATTAATGATATTCCACATCACTGGGGTACAGCAGTAAATGTGCAAACTATGGTTTATGGTAATATGGGTGAGAATTCTGGTACAGGTGTTGCTTTTACCCGTAACCCGTCAACCGGGGAAAACAAATACTGGGGTGAATACCTGAAAAATGCCCAGGGAGAAGACGTTGTTGCCGGTATTAGAACCCCTAAACCTATTGCCCAGTTAGAAGAAGAAATGCCTGAGATTTACAAACAACTGACTGACATTTTTGAAAAACTAGAGAAACACTATACTGATGTACAGGATGTTGAGTTTACTATCCAGGAAGGCGAACTTTTCATGCTGCAGACACGTACTGGCAAAAGAACTGCCAGGGCGGCTGTTAAAATTGCTGTTGACCTGGAAGAAGAGGGTTTGATTGATAAAAGGACAGCTGTAGGTAGGATAGAGCCGCAGAAACTTGATGAACTGCTCCACAGGAGGATTGATCCTGATGCAGAGCTTACAATACTGGCTAAAGGCCTTGATGCTTCACCAGGTGCGGCTGCAGGTAAAGTGGTTTTTGATTCTGATGAGGCTGCTGAACTGGGTAAGGCTGGTGAAAAGGTAGTACTGGTCAGGACTGAAACCTCACCTGAAGATATTCACGGTATGGCGGCAGCACAGGGTGTACTTACTTCACGTGGTGGTATGACCAGCCATGCTGCTGTTGTAGCACGTGGTATGGGTAAGCCTGCTGTTGCTGGTTGTGAGGATATTAAAGTTGACTATAGTGTAGAGAAATTTACTACCCCTGATGGTACAGTAGTTAAAAAGGGTGATTTTATTACAATTGATGGTGGTACTGGTAATGTATATCTGGGAGAAGTTCCTACTATCGACCCTGAGATGGATGAAAACTTTGAGAAACTGATGGGTTGGGCAGATGACTTCAGGACAATGCAGGTTAGAACCAATGCTGATACTCCAGAAGACGCAGAAGCCGCTGTTGATTTTGGTGCAGAAGGGATTGGTCTCTGCCGGACAGAGCACATGTTCTTTGATGAAGACCGTTTACCTATTGTTCAGGATATGATTCTTGCTGATAGTAAGGCGGCCAGGGAGTCTGCTCTGGAGAAATTGTTGCCAATGCAGAAGGGTGATTTTAAAGGTATCTTAAAAGCAATGGGTGAAAGACCAGTGACAATTAGACTGCTTGATCCCCCATTACATGAGTTCCTACCTGATCATGATGAATTATTGGTAGAAGTTACCAAATTAAAGGCCGGTGGTAAGGATGCCAGTGATAAAGAAGAATTATTAAAGACAATTGAGAATCTACACGAAATGAATCCAATGCTCGGCCACCGGGGCTGTCGTCTTGGGGTGACTTACCCAGAGATATATGAAATGCAAGCTAAGGCTATTATGGAAGCAGCCTGTGAATTAAAAGCAGATGGTCTTGATGTACATCCAGAGATTATGATTCCCCTTGTAGCACATATTAATGAATTTAAGTTAATGAAGGGGGTAGTTAAGAAAGCGGCTGATGCAGTAATAAAAGAAGCTGGGGTTGATTTATCATATACAATTGGTACTATGATTGAACTGCCCAGGGCTGCACTAACTGCTGATCAAATTGCTGAAGAAGCCGAGTTTTTCTCCTTTGGAACTAATGATCTTACCCAGACTACCTTTGGATTTAGTAGGGATGATGCTGAAGGTAAGTTCCTGGCACATTATCTTGATGAAGAAGTACTGGAAAAGAACCCCTTCCAGGTACTTGATCAGGATGGAGTAGGTCAGTTAGTTGAGATTGGTGTTAATAAAGGACGTTCAAGTAATCCTAATTTAAAGGTTGGTATTTGTGGTGAACATGGTGGTGAACCATCTTCTGTTAAGTTCTGCCATAGTGTAGGCCTTAACTATGTATCCTGTTCTCCTTTCAGGGTGCCGATTGCTCGCTTAGCTGCAGCTCAGGCAGAAGTTAATAATCCACATCAGTAGTATTATAAAAGATAACCCATATAGGGGAAATAATTCTCTGTATGGGTTTTTTGATGAACTAATAATATTTTATATATAAGGAAATTATTTATTTTATCTCAGTGAATTGCACTAAAACATCAGCTAAAACCCACGTATTTTTGTAGATTTTTTACTTGTAATTGAATTTAACAGATGATATAATTATCAGGAAATATGGACGTGAACAACTGAATTCTGAACATAAGCTCTAAATTTACATAATAATCATACAAAAAGGATATCTTTACCTTTTCTTGGCAAAAATTTTCTATATGTGATTTTTTTAATAATGTCTTTAACAAAACCTATATTTGTTATAGTGGTGATATAGGGGGGTGATTAGTTCATATAATGATAAGTCTGCTTTTAAAAAAAATTATTAACCATTTCTAAAATATGGGAAGGAGGTAATAAGTTAGCATATGGAGTTATTAATAACAACCCTTCAGGTTACCGTTATAGGAATGGGCATAGTATTCTTAGTTTTATTTCTCCTTTCTCTAATCTTACAGCTATTTGAATCTCTACTGTATAAAGAAGAGAAAGTTACTAAGCCTTCCCGCCCTGTAAGATCAAAGGTTAGAGTTCAAGAGGGTCAAGGGGGAGAAGATGAAACGGTTGCAGTAATAACTGCTGTTATGGCCAGTCTGTTAGAAGATAATGAATATGTTGCCAATATTAAAGCTATAAATTAGAGGCTGTTTAATTATTAAATGTAATTATGCTAGAAAGGGGTATTTCACTATGAAAAAGTTTAAAGTTACTATAAATAATAAAAGCTATGAAGTTGAAGTAGAAGAAATGGGTGCTGCTTCAGTAAGTACTACTACTCCAGCTGAGGAAAAAGTCGAAAAAACTACTGTTGAAAAACCTCAGGCTGTTCCTGGGGATGTAGAGGGAGAAGAAATATTAGCCCCACTACCAGGTACAATAAGTCTACAGGTTGCTGAAGGTGATACAGTAAGTGAAGGTGATACAATCTTTATATTAGAGGCAATGAAGATGGAAAATGAGATTGCTGCAACAGCCAGCGGCACAGTTAAGGCTATTTATGTTTCTGATGGAGACTCTGTTGATACAGGAGATGTACTAGCAGTAATTGGATAAAACAGTGATGAAGAGGGGGGAAAAGTCGTGATAGAAAGTCTTCTCAAATTTGGTGCTGAAACTGGCTTTGCAAACCTTACATTTAAAGAGTTTGTGATGATAATAATTGCCTGTGTTTTATTCTATCTGGCAATTAAAAAGAAATATGAACCACTACTCCTCTTACCGATAGGTTTTGGGGTACTGCTTGCCAATCTCCCATTAGCTGATTTGATGGAACCCGGTGGTTTGCTTTACTGGTTATATCAGGGGGTTAAACTGGGAATATATCCACCATTAATTTTTATGGGGGTTGGGGCTATGACCGATTTTGGTCCTTTAATTGCTAATCCTAAGAGTGTTTTATTGGGTGCGGCAGCCCAATTTGGTATTTATGTCACCTTTATTGGGGCTATCTTACTGGGATTCACTTTACAGGAGGCTGGCTCGATTGGGATTATTGGTGGTGCTGATGGTCCTACAGCTATCTTTCTGGCTACCAAATTAGCGCCGCATTTATTAGGCCCAATTGCTATAGCTGCTTATTCATATATGGCTTTAGTTCCGATTATTCAACCGCCTATTATGAGGGCCTTAACTACTAAAAAAGAGAGACAGGTTAAAATGGAACAGTTAAGACCTGTAAGTAAGCTTGAAAAGATTATTTTTCCTATAATTGTAACGGTTTTAACAATACTTTTGCTGCCTTCAGCAGCAGCATTAATTGGTGCGCTTATGTTTGGTAATTTAATGAGAGAATCTGGTGTTGTTGATAGGTTAACTAAAACTGCCCAGAATGAATTAACCAATATTGTTACTATCTTTTTGGGGCTAACAGTTGGTGCAACAGCTAATGCGGAAAGCTTTTTAAGCTTGAGTACTATTAAGATTATTGTCCTTGGTTTAATTGCTTTTTCCATTGGAACAGCTACTGGGACATTGTTTGGTAAATTAATGCACAAACTAAGTGGTGGTAAGGTGAATCCACTTATTGGAGCAGCAGGTGTTTCTGCAGTACCGATGGCTGCACGGGTTGCCCAAAAGGTTGGTAAGGAAGAAAACCCGAGCAATTTCTTGCTTATGCATGCTATGGGTCCAAATGTAGCCGGGGTTCTTGGTTCTGCCATAGCGGCAGGGACATTGTTATCATTACTTGGTTAGTCAAAAATAGTATACATGGTAAATGAAATAATAGAACTGTGCTTAGATAATTAAAAGGGAGTGAAAAAATGACCGCGAAGAAAAAAGTAGGTATAACTGAGACTATTTTCAGGGATGCCCATCAATCATTACTGGCAACACGAATGTCTACAGACGATATGTTACCTATTGCTGAAAAGGTAGATAAGGCGGGCTATCATTCTGTTGAGATGTGGGGTGGTGCTACCTTTGACAGTGCAATGAGATACCTCAATGAAGATCCCTGGGAAAGGTTAAAGAAATTAAAGGAAAAGATGCCCAATACCCCTTTCCAGATGCTCTTGAGAGGTCAAAATATTGTAGGTTATAAACATTACCCAGATGATTCTGTAAGGGAATTTGTCAGGTTGGCTATTAAAAATGGTATTGATATTTTCCGTATCTTTGATGCTTTAAATGATGTTAGGAATATGCAGGTTGCTATTGAAGCAACAAATGAATATGGCGGCCATGCCCAGGCAACTGTTGTTTATACTACCAGTCCTGTACATGATATTGAACATTATATTGAAACTGCTAAAGAATTAAAAAAAGTAGGGGCGGATTCAATCTGTCTTAAAGATATGGCTGGTCTATTAAAACCATATGAAGCTACAGAACTTATTGGTTCACTGAAAGAGGCTGTTGATATACCTATTCAGCTGCACACCCATTATACCAGTGGTCTAGCTTCAATGACCTATCTTAAGGCTGTTGAAGCTGGTGTTGATGTTATTGATACTGCTCTGTCTACCCTGGCTCTCGGCACATCACAACCTGCTACAGAAACAATGGTTGCTACCTTTGCCGGGACAGATTATGATACTGGTATTGATATGGAATATGTGTCTGAATTGAATAGATATTTTAAAGATATCAGGGATAAACTAAAAGAGAATATGGCTCCTAAAGATGTTGACCCTGAGGTATTAATTTATCAGGTTCCAGGTGGGATGTTATCTAATATGAGGAGCCAGATGAAAAAGATGAATATGCTTGATAGATTAGAAGAAACCCTCTTAGAGGTACCAAAGGTTCGTGAAGACCTGGGTTATCCGCCACTTGTTACACCGATGAGCCAAATTGTTGGGACACAGGCTGTTTTTAATGTAGCGACAGGTGAAAGATATAAAGTAGTCAGTAAAGAAGTTAAGAAGTACCTACAGGGTGGTTATGGTAAGGCACCAGGTAAAATTGATGATGACTTCAGGGCAAAAATTATTGGTAAGGATGCTGAAGTTATTACTCATCGCCCGGCTGATGACCTTGAACCTATTATGGAGAAGGCTACTAAAGAGGTCAAGGAAAAGGGATATTATACCAAAGAAGAAGATGTCCTATCATATATTATCTTCCCTGCTGTAGCAGAAGAATTTTTCAAAAATAGAGGATAGTATTAGACCAGAAGCTAGTAGAAAAGAAGTATAAATAAATAAGAATAAAAAAACTTCAAAAGGAGTGGGTTTTTTAATATGTCAACTATTGAATATTTTGAAACAAAGGATATTATCTCAAGGATAAGGACTACTGTTGAGACAGCATTCTATGGTAATAATGTGGAGAAATTATTAACACCTGCTGAGGCATATAAGAAGGCTAAAAACAGCCCTGGTACTATTGAGACAGGTATGCCGATCTATAAACCAGAAGAAATAGGTTTACCACAGGATGCTAATATATTATTATTTAATGATGGTGCTGTTAAAGGTCGTTGTGCTGCTGCCCGTAGAATCGTAGGAGAACCTGAAGTAGATCTTGAGGATTATGCTGCTAAAATCAGGGAAGCTGTTTATGATACACGCTATCGCAAGATGTACCACTGCCAGGCCTATGTCGGTTTAGATAAAGACTTTATGATCAAAGCACACCTGTTAATGCCTGAAAACCATGAAAATATTGCTTACTCCTGGTTGTTAAACTTCCAGTATATTAATGAACTTTATAATAAAATGTATAAGGAATCCCAAAAATTACCTAATGAGGGTGATATCTATATCTTCTCAGACCCTGACTGGACACACCCTGATCATCCCTTGGGATTAACTTTTTTTGACCCGGAACATAATGTAGCTGCTTTACTGGGTATGCGTTATTTTGGTGAACATAAGAAGGGTACACTTACACTGGGTTGGGGTACTGCTAATAGACACAACTTTGCCTGCTGTCATGGTGGATTAAAGAGATATAATCTCAATGATAACAGCAAATATGTTGTTGCCGTATTTGGTCTTTCTGGTTCTGGAAAATCAACTATCACCCATGCTAAACATGGTGGTAAATATGATGTAACAATTCTACATGATGATGCCTTTATTATTAATGTTGATGATGGTTCATCTGTTGCCTTAGAGCCTTCATACTTTGATAAGACCCAGGATTATCCGATGGGTGATGAAGATAATAAATACATCTTAACTGCCCAGAATACTGGAGCAACCGTTGATGAAGATGGCAATGTAGTACTGGTAACAGAGGATATCCGTAATGGTAATGGACGTGCTGTAAAATCTGTTTTATGGTCTCCTAACCGGGTAAATAAGATTGATGAAAAGGCTGATGCTGTATTCTGGTTAATGAAAGACCCAACATTACCACCTGTTTTAAAATTAAATGGAACTTCTCTGGCTTCTGCAATGGGTGCAACCCTGGCTACCAAAAGGACATCTGCTGAAAGACTGGCAGAGGGTGTGGATCCTAATGCCTTAGTTGTTGAACCATATGCTAATCCCTTTAGAACCTATCCATTAGAACAGGATTATAATAAGTTCAAAGCCCTGTTTGATACTGGTATTGAGTGTTATATTTTAAATACTGGAGCCTTTATGGGTAAAGATATTACACCTCCAGTTACCCTGGGTGTAATTGAATCTATAATTGAAGGTAAAGCAGAGTTTAAACAGTGGGAAAATTTCTCTGACATTGAAATCATGGAGATAGATGGGTATGTACCAGATTTCAGTGATACAGACTATAAAAAGCAGTTTACGGCCAGAATGAACGACAGGATTGAATATATTAAGGGTAGAGAAACTGAAAGGGGCGGTTTTGACAAACTGCCGGCTGATGCCCTGAAAGCTATCCAAAAGGTTGTCGAAGAGATATAAAAAAGCTATATAAAGTAGCTAGACAAAAAGTTAACCCCCTTGAATTTTTATGTTCAGGGGGGTTAATTATTTATATATATATTTATTATGCTTCTTTTTCTCGGATTATTTTGCTGTATTTTTGGTCTTCTTTTAAAATGTGTTCGGTAATCCAGTTGGCGATAAAGTCCAGGAGTTGATTTGTTGTTTCTAGCTGGTCATTATCAAATTCCTCTAGATCAATTTCTTCAAGTTTTTTAACAAAAAGCTTATGTTGGAATTGGTGACTGGGGAGTTCCAGAAAATCATGTTTTTCCATTAGTTTTTCTTCACTAGTAAAGTGGTAGATGGTATAGTCATATAATTCTTTCAATAGCCGTTTGACTTCATCATATTGATCAAGTCCTTTAGTAGTGTTTTCCATAACATATACCAGTTCTTCACCAATACCTAGTAAATTTTTATGTTGTTTGTCAATTTCTTCAATGCCAACAGAATAAGCTTCTTTCCACTCAAACACAATTATTGCCCCCTTATGTAAGTATTTTCAATAAATTAATTAGATAGCCTCTTTTTAAATTGCAGCTATTTGTTATCGTACACCTTTTTCTCTTAAGACTTTACTGTACTGAGGATCTATTTTTAAAATGTGATTAGTAATCCAATTAGAAAGAAATTCCATGATTTTAAAAGTTGAGTCTATTTGATCATTATCAAATTCGTCTAGATCGATTTCCTCAATTTTCTTGACAAATAGTTTATGTTGGAATTGATGACTGGGAAGGTCAATAAAATCATATTTTTTCATTAGTTTTTCTTCAGCAGTAAAATGGTAGACTGTATAATCATACAGTTCTTTCAACAGACGTTTGATTTCATCATATTGATCAAGTCCTTTAGTAGTATTTTCCATAACATATACCAGTTCTTCACCAATACCTAATAAATTTTTGTGCTGCTTGTCAATTTCTTCAATGCCAACAGAATATGAGTCTTTCCATTCAAACACAATTATTGCCCCCTTATGTAAGTATTCTTTACAGGTAAAGATATTGTCTAATCAATTAACTTTTATTAAAATTATATCATATTAAGGGAAATAATACAAATAGTTATTATTATTGACAATTATTTAATATAAGGAAACTATTTTTGTACCTGCGGATAATTTCTAGAGTTGTACAACAAATATATCTATCTGGATTATTAAAATTAGTTAATTTTGTGTAAAAAATATTCCTAAGTAAAAATTAATAATTATTGATTAAGTTTGGGTGGCGTAGTTTTGTTCTTAAACTAAAGAAATTTCATTAGTTTTGGTGTCAACTGGATATGCTTTGTTATCTTTGATAGATTTCAGGATGTTAAATACCATTTTGACGTCACCATATTCAACCTCAGGAGTAACGGCAATTTCTTCATTCCCTAATAATGAGTTATAGAAATTAAGGAGTTCATTAAAATAACCTCTTTCAGGCCGATAGGTTATTTGTTCAGAACCGCCGTCTCTGTATGTTATATTAATAGTACCACATCTTCGTTCTTCCAGGTATATTTCTCCTTTATTACCAAAAATCCTAAAACCTATCAAGGGACGCTGGGTTTCTTTACCATCAGTATAATAACTATATTGACCTATTACCCCATTGGAAAATTTAATCTGGGAATTAACAGATATATAAGGACTAAAATCTTCCTGCTGGGGTTGACCCATGGCATAAACATAATCTACTTTCCCAAAAATATGGCGCATAGCAGCTATATCGTGGAGACCTGCATCAAGGAAAGTACCTCCTTTAAATTGAGGATGTTGTCTCCATTCTGTAGCAGCAAAGGTGTTTTTAGTCATCTGATTTTCAAAATCAACAGCATTATGATTAATAAAATAGATTACATCACCAATTTTGCCCTGATTAATAATATCTCTAATTTTATTAATCTCATCATTATAACGGTAATTTTCTGCAACCATAATGTTTACCGGGTGTTTTTTATGGAGCTTAAGTAGTTTTTCGGCCCCTTCCATAGTGGATGCTAATGGTTTTTCTGCAATTAGATTGATGTTTGCTGTTACGATATCATGATAGATATCAAAATTTTCTGGAATAGGAACCATTACATCAACAGCATCAATATCACCTCGTTTGAGCATTTCCTTGTAATCATCATATACATTTTCCTGGGCGAGGTTAATTTCCCTAGCAAAATCTACTGCATCACTTTTTGTCTTATTACAAACAGCTACAATCTGGTAATGATCACCTAATTCCTGGATAGCAGGCCAGTGCAGCCGTTTCCAGGCCATTCCGGTACCAATTACAGCAAGTCTAATTTTTTTAATAGTAATCGTCTCCCTTCTATATAAGGCTCTTTCATAATAGACCTTTTGCATAATTGAATTGTTATCTAGACGATTAAAACGGAGTAGAATTTAGTAAAGACAATTATGGAAAAGGGTGTTTTTCTGTTTGACCGTAGGGAGTTTAAAACAGCCCATAATTGGCTGAAACTAAATTCGTTGCGGAGTTTTTGTCTGGTAACAATCAATTATGCAAGACGCTTATATAGATATTATGTCAGTAGAAGAAAAAAAGATTAGTAGTAAATATTACCTGTTTTAAGAATATTGTCTAATAAATATGTTTTGCAGAATATCGATATTCTAATATCCATGTATACAGGTATCATTGCTATGATTAGTATTTACTTTTCCTGACATTAACCTTATACTATTAGCAAAATTAATAATATGATGTAATAAGGAGAGGATTACTGATGTCAGAATGGAGAAAAAGAAATGATGCCCTCGGTACTGTAAACCGGGGAGATGCTTGTGAATCTGGTCTCTGTACATTATGTAGAGCAGATTGTAAGGGAAAATGTGAGACCTGGATGTCTTCTTTAGTGGGTAGAAAAATGCTCTATCCGAGGGATTTTGGTACAATCACCTCTGGTAGTGCAAATATTGATGCCAGTGGAGTAGGTTATCATACTCTCCGGATACAAGGATATGCCCACGGAGCCCATGGACTTGCAGAGGGTTTAACTGATAATGCAGATGACTGTATTTTTCCAAATGTCGATATTGAAACCAGTTTTGGTAATAATGTAAAGACTAAAAGTAGGATTCCAATGATGACAGGTGCTTTAGGCTCTACATTTATTGCAGCAAAATACTGGAATTCATTCGCTATTGGTGCTGCTCTGGCTGGATTTCCAATCGTAATTGGTGAAAATGTTGTGGGCGTAGATAAAGAAGCAGTGCTTAAAGATGGTAAAATTACTAAGGCTCCTGAATTAGACCGTAGAATTGAGGTATATCAGCAATATACCAGGGATGGGTATGGTGCTATTTTTGTTCAATTAAATGTAGAGGATACCAGAAATGGTGTAGCTGAATATGTAATTGATAAATATGGTGATGATGTAATAATAGAACTCAAATGGGGTCAGGGTGCCAAAGATATAGGTGGTGAGATTCAGGTTAAAAGCCTTGAATATGCCCAATTTCTTGCCAGGAGGGGTTATGTAGTAGACCCTGATCCAATGAAAGAGTCTAATGTAAAGGCTTTTAAAGCAGGTGCGATTAAGAGTTTTGCGCGTCACAGTCGTCTCGGGGGGACAGATGCTGCTACAACTGAAGAACTACAGGAAGGGTTTATGGAACAGGTAGAATACCTGAGGGGCTTAGGATATAAACGTATCTCTTTAAAGACTGGTGCATATGGAATGAAGGCTCTGGCTATGGCCCTGCGTTTTGCCGCTGATGCTAAACTTGATTTATTGACTATTGATGGTGCTGGTGGAGGTACAGGTATGAGCCCCTGGAATATGATGGAACACTGGGGTGTGCCATCATTACAACTCCATGCTAAAGCAGTAGAATACGCCAATATTTTAGATAAAATGGGTATAGAAGTACCAGACCTTTCTTTTGCTGGTGGATTTGCCAGGGAAGACCATATGTTTAAAGCTTTAGCCCTTGGTGCCCCATATGTTAAACTGGTATGTATGGGAAGGGCACCAATGATTCCTGGTTTTGTAGGTTCAAATATTGAAGGGGTTTTCCATCCTGAAAGAAAAGAAACACTAAATGGCAACTGGGATAGTCTGCCAAAGACAGTTAGTGAATTAGGTGACACACCTGAAAGCATTTTTGCCGGCTGGTATGATGTTGAAGAGATAGTTGGTCAAGATGAAATGCAAAAAATACCTTATGGTGCTGTAGCAATGTACACATTAGCTGATAAATTGAGTGCTGGACTAAAACAGTTTATGGCTGGTGCTCGGAAATTTAACCTTAGTGAATTAAATCACTCTGATTTAATGGCTGCCAATAGGGAGGTTGCCAGTGAAACCGGTATCCCATATATGACCGATGCTCTGGATGAAGAGGCTAAAGAAATACTCAGAAAGACATGGTTAAGGACTGTAACCGCTTAATAAAAATTAATGATAAACTTTATACCTTTACTGAAGCGAGTCTAGCTTCAGTAAAGGTATAAAATTAAATGTTCTGATATGACTTAATAATATTTTTGATTAATGATATAATATTTAAGTGATAATCTATAATCTAAAAAAGAGGTGTATTGAAATGCCAGATTTAAATTTATCAGCTATAGATTCTTATAGTTATGAACCCTTAAGAAAACAGGTATATAAGGTATTACGGGAGGCGATTTTAACAGGTGATTTGTTGCCGGGAGAAAGGCTTACTGAGGTAGAATTAGCTGAACAATTAAATGTAAGTCGTACACCAGTAAGAGAGGCTTTTCGTATGCTTGAGCTGGAGGAATTGATAGTTATTATTCCTCAACAGGGTGTTTTTGTAGCCGGTATAAAATCCAGACAGGAGATGGATGATATATTCCAGGTCAGGATGGAATTAGAGGGATTGGCTGCTTGTTTAGCTGCCAGCCATATTACAGAGAAACAGATTGAAAAAATGAATGAATATCTGGATGAGATTAAGGAATGTATAGCTGAAAATAATCTGAAGAGATGTATTAAAATTGACATAGCATTTCATAAACTTATTAAAGAAGCCTCAAAAAATAAATGGTTGGAAAAGTTTTTAGATAACCTATTTGAACAAATAACACGCTTTAGAGCCAGGAGTTTAGGTCAGCCGGGCAGGATGGAAAAGGCTTTAAATGATCATAAGGAACTGGGCATAGCTATATCTGCTGGGAACGGTGAACTGGCCAAAGAACTAGCAAGAAAGCATATTAAGGGAGCCTGGGAAAGTGTTGTATCTGTGTTTGAAAAAGAACATGGGGAAGAGGGTAAATAAATTGCATTTATACTGTTTGTAGTTCTGCAGAGATTTGCTTTGCGTTGGAGATAATTAAGGGAATTAGTTTTTCAGTTAAATACTTATGGGTGATACGGCTGCTTGGACCAGAAATACTGATAGCTCCAAACGGCTTATTATTCATACCAAAAATAGGAGCAGCCACAGAGTGGACTCCTTTTTCTTTTTCCTCTAATTCAGTGGCATAGCCCTGTTTTTTTATTTTGTTTAATTCTTTTTGAAGAGAAAGAGGGTCAATTATTGTTGAATCAGTATATTTAATGAAATCAGTATCTTCAATATATCTTTCCAACATTTTATTATTTAAGTAGGCCAAAAGGATTTTGCCAGAACCTGTACAGTAGGCAGGATTTTGGGTTTTAAGAGAGGTGCTGACCTTAACCATGTTTTTAGATTCGATCTGGTCAATATAGACTATTTTATTGGCTTCTAGAACTGCAAAACTACTGGTTTCATTGCATTTATCTACAATTTCTTTTAAATAGGGTCTAACAAGTCCCCAAATATTAAAATTTTGATTTATAAGGTCAGCAATTTCATAGGAATGCAGGCCTAGACAGTAAAGTTCTTTCTCATTTTGCCTTACATATCCCAATTTGACTAATGTATTTAATAAGCGGTATACTGTACTAATATTTATATCTGCTTTCTTACTAATACTGCTTAATGATATTGGTTTTCCTTCTTCGACCAGTAGTTTAAATATATTTAAGGCTTTGATGACAGATTTAACTGTATTATCACGTTTCATAAACTAATGCCTCCTAATTAAGATAAGATTTAAGAAGATATAATGTTATTTTTAAAGATAACATATATAAGCTGAAAGTAAATGCTTTTGATATTAATTATTCCTGTATACATGGATTATAATATTATAATATTAAATGGCCAGGGTTGATGAGTCCCTGGCCTTAGTTTAGCCTGGCAAAATAGATGTAATGGTGTAATATTGGAGAAAAAGAATTGCCAGGCAAGATTATTATTCAAGATTAAATTAAAATTTAGTTAAATACTGATCTAATTCCCATTGATGTACCTGTGTTCTATAAACATCCCATTCAATCTGTTTTGCTTCAACAAAATGGGTTAAGACGTGTTCCCCTAAAGCCCCTTTAATTATTTCGTCATCTAATAGTAACTCAATTGCCTCGTTAATACTACCAGGTAGACTTTCAATTTCTGCCTCATCTTTTTCAGCTAAGGTCATATCATAGATATTACTTAAGACTTCTTTGGGTGGTTCAATATTGTTTTTAATACCATCAAGACCAGCCTTGAGCATAACAGCAATAGCTAGATAAGGGTTAGCAGTTGGATCAGGATTTCTTAACTCTAATCTGGTTCCATTACCACGTGCCGCTGGAATCCTTATCAATGCACTACGATTAGCACTTGACCAGGCAATATAGACAGGTGCTTCATAACCAGGTACTAATCTCTTATAGGAGTTTATGCTGGGATTAGTTATGGCAGTAATTGCTTTAGCATGTTTGAGGAGACCGCCAATATAGTAATAGGCTGTCTTACTTAAACCCAGCTCATCACTCTCATCATAGAAGGCATTTTCTCCATCTTTATAAAGGGATTGATGTACATGCATCCCAGAGCCGTTTTCTCCAAAAATTGGTTTGGGCATAAAAGTAGCATGTATTCCGTGTTGATGAGCAATAGATTTGGTTACAAACTTAAAAGTACTAATATTATCAGCAGTTGATAGGGCATCTTTGTATTTGAAATCAATCTCATGCTGACCAGGGGCAACTTCATGGTGTGAAGCCTCAACATCAAAACCCATTTCCTCCAGAGCTAGAACAATACTACGGCGTGCATCACTACCTAAGTCATTTGGTGCTAGGTCAAAATATCCTCCTTCATCATGAGGGATAATGGTTGGACTGCCGTCTTCATCACTCTTGAAAAGGAAGAATTCAGGTTCTGGACCGACATTCATACTGAATCCCATTTCCTCTGCTTCGGCTAAGACTTTTTTCAATACATTTCTGGGATCACCCTCAAATGGTTTGCCTTCTGGTGTGTAAACATCACAGATTAGACGGGCAACACTACCACCTTCTTTGGGACGCCAGGGAAAAATAGTAAAGGTATTATAATCAGGTCTTAGATACATATCAGATTCCTGTATCCTGGTGAATCCGTCGATAGAAGAACCATCAAACATAATTTTGTTATCCAGGGCATCTTCTAATTGATCAACAGTTATGGCTACGTTTTTTACAATTCCCAGAATATCAGTGAACTGCATTCTGATGAATTTTACATCATTTTCTTTAGCCAGTGCTAAAACATCTTCTTTTGAATAGTTAGACATATAAATCACTCTCCTCAAATAATTATAAATCGCAAATTACATGTTAAGTATATGTCATGTTTTAGTGATTTGTCAATAGCCCGAAAATTATAATGAAAAATGGCTATGAGGATTGATATAACAAGCTTTATAGGGATAAAATGCCGAAAAAGTTTTTTTATAAATACCTGTGTACAGCTATACTTAGTAGAATTATCATAAAAAATAAAAAAGACAGCCTGAGGGCTGTCTTTAATCAAATATTAAGATTTTATATTTCTCTATTTTTCTAATTCTGCAATCTGCTGAACATCTTTATCACCACGGCCTGATAGGTTAATAATGATTATTTTATCTTCATTAAGCTCTGAGGCCAGTTTGAGTCCATAGGCAATGGCATGTGAGCTTTCCAGTGCAGGGATGATTCCTTCTGTTTCTGATAGTTCATGGAAAGCAGCCAGGGCATCTTCATCATAGGCCAGAGCATATTTAGCCCTACCAGAGTCCTTAAGATAGCTGTGTTCAGGACCAACACCGGGATAGTCAAGACCGGCAGCAATCGAATAGGTAGATGAGATTTCACCATTATCATCTTCCAGTAGAAAACATTTAAAGCCGTGAATAATTCCCTTGTTTCCAAAATTAAGTGATGCTGCATTTTCACCAGGTTTGTTACCTTTACCACCTGGTTCAACACCAATAATCTCAACTTCCTTATCATTGACAAAAGGGTGAAATAGACCTATAGCATTACTACCCCCACCTACACAGGCTACCAGATAATCAGGTAGTCTCCCTTCTTTTTCCAGGATCTGTTCCCTGGCCTCTTTGCCAATGATAGACTGAAATTCACGGACAATAGTAGGATAGGGGTCTGGGCCTACAGCAGAGCCTAACATATAAAAGGTATCATTGTAGTTCTCTATTAAATCTTTTAAGGCCTCATCAACAGCGTCTTTCAGGGTTCTTCCCCCTGTTTTCACCGGGATAACGGTAGCTCCCAGTAGTTCCATACGAAAAACATTCAGGGCCTGTCTTTTGGTATCGATTTCTCCCATATAGATAATACATTCCATATCCATTAGGGCACAGGCTGTTGCGGTAGCAACACCATGCTGGCCAGCACCTGTCTCTGCGATAATACGGTTTTTCCCCATTCGTTTGGCCAGTAATGCCTGACCGATAGTATTATTAATCTTATGTGCACCTGTATGATTCAGGTCTTCACGTTTGAGGTAAATTTTAGCAGCATATTTCTGACTGAGTTTTTCTGCAAAATAGAGTGGATTAGCCCTACCGATATATTCTTTGTTATAATAAGCGAGTTCTTTTTTAAAATCCGGGTCATCCTTATATTTATAAAAAGCATCTTTTAATTCATCCATCACCGGTATTAATGGTTCAGGAACATATCTGCCGCCAAATTCACCAAAAAATCCATCAACCATACTCTTTTCATCTAAAGCCATAATTACTAATACCTCCTGTTTAATTAATTGTTAAAAAGAACAAAATTGCTTCACCATCTTACTTCAAATGTAAATTTCTTGATGGCAGAAATTATCCACAATATGTGAAAGCACATAATTTCCTAGCCATTAAAAAAACCTTACTATAAGTAAGTAAGGTTTGAGATAATCGAGTAATATAAATATAGAATCTTCCTCAAATATTTCAGAGGAAATAAAATTATATACCTATAATTTTTCCAGAAAACTCTTCTCATCTCAGCTAACCTGATACTTACTGTCTAACAGTAAATAAACATCTAATAATACTCTCCTCAGCTAAACTCATCTCACCTCCTGGTACAAATGGAGCGGACAACGGGATTCGAACCCGCGACCTTCGGCTTGGGAAGCCGACGCTCTACCAACTGAGCTATGTCCGCATAAGTATCTTATTTAATTGTTTTAATTATAGCATATTATTAATTTTTTGACAAGGGGGATTTAGCAGTAATTCTACTGGACTCCTTCCAGATATTACATGGTTGTTTTTATAGTATTTTAAAGATATTTATGATATATTTGTAGATAGCTAGTATAATTGTAAAAAAAATAATTAATATACCATAATATTCTATTCTTAAAAGAAAATGAAAGGAGATTAAAAATGTTTAAACATTTAAAACAGCTGGCATTAATTCTTACTATAGTATTTTCACTACAAACAGTCTTAGCAGCTGAACCAGTTGACATTTCTAATCACTGGGCCCAGGACTATATACTTAATCTAGTGAATAATGAAGTGATGGAGACCTATACAGATGGGACCTTTAAACCAGATCAAAATATTAGCAGGGGGGAATTTGCTGTATCTCTGGCTAGACAATTAAGTCTTTTGCCAGATAATAATACACATTTAAAAGACCTGGCAGGATATCCAGAACATAACTTAATTAATGCCCTGATCAGGGATGGAATTATTACTGGTTATCCTGATGAAACCTTCCGGCCTGATGCACCTATCACCAGGGCAGAGATGGTGACAATTATGATAAAAGCACTTGGAGTAACAGATAAGCAGGTTTTAATCAACCTTGAGCAATATCAGCCCTTTGATGATATATCAAATGATTATTGGGCAAGTGATTATATTAAAATAGCGGAAAAATTACAGTTAGTCCAAGGAACAGATGGAAACCATTTTTCACCAAAAGAGAATACAAGCAGGGCAGAAGCTGCTAAATGTCTCAGTAAGATGGCCAATCTCTCTGCTGGTACAGGTTATTTAACTGATGTTTATCCTACTTCCCAGAAGGTATCTATTAATTTCCTGGATGGACAGCGGGAAATATATGATTATAGTGATGATATCCTGGTAGCACGTAATAATAGAAATATATCTTTAGAGGAAATACTGGAAACAGATAAGGTTTTTGTAATTGCTGATCATAATGATAATGTAAAATATGTTAAGGCCTATGGTATGGTTACCCAGGAGGACCTGGCAGCAGAGATTAGTGCTATTACTAATGGTGTTATAAATACTGATGAGGTAGAAGAGATATCTAATGGAAACCTGGAGTTTTTAAGACCAAAAGTTAGAACAGCAGTCAAAGATCAGTTAATTAACCAGGGACTTAGTATAGGAGAAGTAGAGGCAATTATGTCAACAGACTGGGATCAGTTAGAATCATTGAGCAGGGACAGGCTTTCTGAAGCAATTGCCATTCAGACCGGACTTCCGCTGGATATTACCAGGAGTTTACTAAGTGGTGATTGGGAGAAAATTAAATCCTATGCACAGATTGAAGTAGTGCAGCGACTGGTACTGGAAGTTTTAAACTCTGATTTTATTTCTTAATGATGGGTAAAGAGTGTTAGTACTATAACTATAAAAATAATATAACAGGGGAATTACTTCTTAAAAAATGAATATAATTTCCCTGTTATAATCTTGCTTTTTAACAGTAATTATGTTAATATATATAAGTGTTAAACAACATGCCGAAGTGGTGGAATTGGCAGACGCGCTGGATTCAAAATCCAGTGGGCTTTATCGCCCGTGTGGGTTCGACCCCCACCTTCGGCACCATGATATGACAGGGATTAGAGCTAGTAGCTGATGACTAGCTCTTTTAATATTTTGGCTTAAAAGTGTCGAAAATGTGACATTTTTTTATATGCTTAAAAATCTATATTAACAACCTGGTCTATTTTCAGAAAATAGGTGGAGTAAAATAAGTTTATTTTGAAATAAAGGCAAGAATTAATGATATTAGTATTAAAGGAATTGAAAACTTTAGAAAAATGGCATAAGACCATTGCTCTGAGTATTTTAGAGCAAAAAATTCGTGCAATTTCATGCTGTTCTTATTTTCTTTATTATAATTATTTATCTTGTCCTGTTTCTTTTGGTATTGGTAATAAGTGATGATTTTAAAAAATCCTACATTGCGGATATAAATTATTAAGGCAATACAAAAATAAATAATGCCAGTAATAAAAAAAGCATTTGAGAGATTATATAAAAAAGAATGCTCACATAAAATTATATAAAAGTAGCTAAAAATTATTGTAATAATACCCAATATAATCATTAAAATTATGCCCCCGTTTTCTTGGATAACTTGAATAATAAATTACTTTATTTATTATAGCATTCAGACTGTACTTTTACAATTTTGAAATTGTGATGTGAAGTGTAAGTGTAAAATCAGCTAACACTTTTTCAAAATTATTGCTGCTAGTATTGATAAAATGTTGTTTTTGTGGTATCTTTTATCCATAGGTATGCTCCTTATTCTTAATCCTAATTATAAGGAGTTTTTCTATATAATCAAACAATTTTAGGAATATTATGTTTGAATTTTAAAAGATTTTATTATGCAAAGCTAGTGATTTATAAATTCAGTGATTATCCTTTTTTGAATTAATACTTTAATGAGGAGGAGAGTTATGCTTAGAAAACCCGAGAAAACATTAGTATTTTTTTTAGCTATGATAATGATGATTTTATTGATTACAGTTGGCAATGAAGTATATGGAGATGAAATAAAAGTATATCGGAGTGCCTCGACAAGTGTAGAAAGCTTTAATCCATATGCAGGGGTATCTGCTCAAGCAAGGACTTTACAGACTTATATTTATAGTTCTTTGCTGGATATTGTTGCTGATGAAAATGGTGAAAAAATCAAATTTGTGCCAGTTCAGGCCCGAGAACTGCCCACATCTGAAGATAATATTACCTGGCTAGTTAAATTGAGAAAAGGTCTACAGTGGACAGACGGAACAGTAATTACAGCAGATACTTATGAATACTCTTTAAAGATGTTACTTGATCCCAAACAGGCAAATTATGTTGCTTTTTTATTATTTGATAATATCCCGGTTGTTAATGCTAAAAGGTATTTTAAAAACGAAGTAGGCTGGGATGAAGTTGGAATTAAAGTTATAGATAAATATACCCTGAAATTCACCCTGGAAACTGCCATGCCCACAGTAGATGTATATAGTGTATTCACATCATTATTCCCAGTCCATAAAGAATTGTATGAAGCAGGGATGAATAAAGATAGAACAGAGACAAGTTATGGGACAGACCTTGAATCAACCCCTTCCTGTGGGCCATATAGATTAACAAAATGGATTCGGGATCAATATAGGGAATTTGATAAAAATGAAAATAGTCCTTTAGCTGATATTTATAAAGTTGATAGAATTGGAAGTAGAGTGGTCTTGGAGTCTGCTACAAGACTGCAGATGTTTGAAAATAATGAACTAGATGGTGTATCAGTAAGTGGAAATAATTTTGATAGATATAGTGAAGACCCCAGATTAGTTTATTCTGAGGCTAATACGGTCTGGGGTTTTTATATTAATAGTGCCTCAAAAACCAATCCTATTTTGCAGAATAATGATTTTAGAAAGGCATTGTTTTATGGAATGAATAGGGATGCCATATCCAAAGGGGTATTTAAAACCTTTAAGTCTGCCCCATATTTTATTTCTACCATCTGTATGGTGGGCAGTATAGAGAGAGGACAGAAATACCGTGAGACATCAGCGGCCAGGAATTTGCTAGGTGAAGGAATTACTTATAAAGCAGACCTGGCTTTAGAGTATTTTGAAAAGGCTTATCAAGCCAATGGAAATAAAAAAATTACTATTGAAATAATCTATTTTGATGGGTCAGAGGGTTTTAAAAGATTAGCAGAGGTAGCACAACAGGAATATGAACAATTATTTGGGAGAGATAAATTGAAGATTAAACTAAGGGCCGTTCCAGCAACAGCTGCTTATGATGCCTATGAGCAGGGTGATTTTGATTTAGGTATAGGCGCCAGGAGTCAAAATCCACTTAACCCATGGTCCAGTATGAAAGTCTGGACCTCAGATTTTCCACAAAAAAATGATAGAATGTATGATGAAACCTTTGATGAGCTGTATGAAAGGACAACTACGGGAGATTTATTATTGGATGATCAGTTAAGACTGGATGCCTTAGTTGAAATGGAGAGGATTTTGCTTGATTATGTTCCCATGGTGCCAATCTTCCAGAATGATAATGCAGTAATATATCAGGATAGGATTAGACTGCATACTAAGGGAAAATACCTTCCAGCTGATGTAGGTTTTGCTGTATTACAGTCAGAAATTATTGAATAATTCTTAAACTTTTTTAAGAATTGTTAATTAAGGTCTTTCATAATGAATTTTTACATCTAGTTTAATAATAATAGAAGCCTTAATGAAGTTCTTGACGATAATTAATTATGTAAGAGTCTAAATTACTAAAGCTAATCAAATTGCAAAAAGGGGGTAGTTAAATGCTCAGATATATAGGCCAGAGACTTGCCGCTATGGTAATTACACTTTTTATAATTATTACTTTATCATTTATAATTCTTCATTCGATGCCAGGAAATATCTTTGATGACCCGATGCTGCCAGAAGATATCAGAGTAGCAATTCAAAATAAATATCATCTAAATGACCCCTTAATTGTTCAATATGGCCACTTTTTAAATGATTTTATAGTCGGTGATTTTGGAACATCTATAAAAATTCAACCTAAAGTCCCTGTCTTTGAAATTCTAATGGAAAAGATTCCAATAACCTTACAGTTGAATATATTTTCATTAATACTTACGATTCCTACGGGTATTATATTGGGAATTATTGCTGCCCTGAAAAAAAATGAAATGTCTGACCATGTTATTTCAACTATGGTAATCTTCTTTATATCGATACCGTCATTTGTATTTGCTGCTTTATTACAATATTTAATTGGCTTTAAGTGGGGATTACTGCCGATAATGATGACTGCTGAAAGGGCATTAAGCTGGACCAAATTTGTTTCAATGATTCTACCCATTTTAGCCCTTTCTTTTGGAGGGATTGCAGTAATTACAAGATATATGCGTTCAGAACTATGTGAAGCCATAAATTCTGATTATATGCTACTGGCCAAAGTCAAGGGATTATCACAGGTACAGGCAACAGTAAGGCACGCTATCAGGAATTCTTTTATCCCTCTTGCTAATATAATTATACCTATGTTTTTTTCAATTTTAGGTGGAGCGATGGTTATTGAGAATATTTTCGGGATACCTGGAACAGGGAGTTTAATGGTTAGATCGATTAATGCCAATGACCACCCTCTGACTATTGCCATAACTTTTTTTTATTCCCTAATTAGTTTGCTTGCAATTCTGGTTGTAGACCTTTCTTATGGAATTATTGATCCCCGTATTCGTATCGGGGGTGGTAAATAATGAAACCGGATGAAACTATTAAGCTGGACAGGGAAGATTTTGAATTTGTACAATTAAATCAGCAGATTAGAGATGAAAAATTTCAGGGGGAAGCAATAGGATTTTTTAAAGATGCTATGATCCGTTTTACCAGGAATAAAGCAGCAATTGTAGCTGCCTGGATAATTATTGTAATAATTATTCTGGCTATATTTGGCCCATTGATGAATCCATATACCTATAGAGAACAAAATCTGCAGGCTACTTTGTTACCACCACGTATACCATTACTGGAGAAGATAGGAATATTTGATGGTACCAGGGTTAAAAATATAAGAAAAAGCAGTTTAGATGGTAGATATCAGGGTTCAGTTAAAGAGATAATTGATGAATATGAACTTGATTATCATGGGCGAAAAATTGAGATGCTTAAAGTTAAGGTAGATATATATAAACTTAAAAATATGAGTAATCAATATTTCTGGTTTGGTACAGATTCTATAGGTCGTGATTTATGGACACGGCTTTGGAGAGGGTCTCGAATTTCCCTGATTATAGCTACCCTGGCTGTTTTAGTTAATGTTTTTATTGGAATTATTTATGGAGCAATTTCAGGGTATTATGGTGGTAAAGTAGATATGTATATGCAGAGGGTAATAGAAATTTTGGCTGGAATTCCTAGTCTGGTATTAATCATTCTATTTATAATCTATATAGGACCCGGCATAATTCCACTGGCAATGGCGATGGTCTTGACCGGATGGATTGGTATGAGCCGTATGATTAGGGCACAATTTTACAAATATAAGGGACAGGAATATGTTTTAGCTTCCAGAACAATGGGGGCTAAAGATAGGAAGTTAATATTTAGACATATTTTACCTAATGCGATTGGACCAACAATAACCCAGGCGACTCTGGCAATTCCTGGGGCTGTTTTTACCGAATCTTTTCTGGCTTATTTAGGACTAGGACTTCAGGCACCAGAGCCTTCTATAGGTGTTTTGCTTGCCGAAGGGCAGAGACAGTTACTTAATTATCCCCATTTAACTCTATTTCCTGCTGTCTTAATCTCAGTATTGATGCTGTCATTTAATTTATTTGGTAATGGATTAAGGGATGCCTTTGATCCAACATTAAGGGGCTTTGAATAAAAGTGGAGGGTAATGATATGATAAATAATGCAAAAGTCTTGGAAGTTAAGGATCTATATATTACCTTCAATACCTATGCAGGGAAAGTGCATGCTGTTAGAGGGGTTAGTTTTGATCTATATAAGGGTGAGACTCTGGCTATTGTGGGTGAATCTGGTTCAGGGAAATCAGTAACCAATAAAGCGATAATGGGAATATTGCCTCAAAATGCTAATCTAGAGGGTGGAAAAATAATTTATGACAAACGGGAGTTATTTAAATTTTCTGATGCCGAATATTCTGATATTAGGGGGCAGGAAATTTCTATGATCTTTCAGGACCCTATGTCTTCATTAGACCCTGTAATGAAGATAGGCAAACAAATTACAGAAGCACTGCTGGTAAAGCATAAAGTAAAAAGGGCTGAGGCCAAAACAAAAGCTATCGAAATGATGGCTGCAGTGGGTATTCCAGAGCCGGAAAAAAGATATAATCAATATCCGTTTCAGTTTTCAGGTGGGATGAGACAAAGGATTGTTATTGCAATTGCTTTGATATGTAATCCTAAGCTATTAATATGTGATGAACCGACGACTGCGCTGGATGTCACAATACAGGCCCAGATTTTAGATTTAATTAAAAAAATTCAGGAGGAACGTGAACTGTCAGTAATATTTATTACACATGATTTAGGTGTAGTTGCCAGTGTGGCAGACCGTGTTGCTGTTATGTATGCAGGTAAAATTGTTGAATATGGAACTGTAAATGAAATTTTTTATAATTCTAAACATCCATATACCTGGGGTTTGCTGGCCTCAATGCCAGATTTAGATACAGATAATTCTGATGAGCTGCTAATCATACCGGGAACTCCACCAAATATGCTTTATCCTCCCCAAGGAGATGCTTTTGCAGCCAGGAATAGGTATGCAATGAAAATAGACTTTGAAGAGGAACCACCAATGTTTAAAATTAGTGACACACACTATGCTGCTACCTGGTTACAGCACCCTGCTGCGCCTGAAATAGAAATGCCTGGTATCTTGAAAAAACGTATTAAAAAGCAATCGGAAGGGTGGTGGTAAATCATGGTACAATCTAATGAATCACCATTGCTTGAGGTCAAGAACTTAAAAAAGTATTTTATTAGCGGATATGGAAAAAATAAAATAAAAATAAAAGCAGTGGATAATATCAGTTTTGCTATTAATAAGGGTGAAACCTTTGGCTTAGTGGGAGAATCTGGTTGTGGAAAAACTACAACAGGGCGTTCCATCATTAAATTATATGAGCCTACAGGTGGAGAGATTTATTTTAAGGGTAAGTTAATTTCCAAAAAATTAAGTAAAACAGAGCGCAAAGAGGTAACAAGAGGTATTCAAATGATTTTCCAGGACCCCATTTCTTCATTAAATCCCAGAATGACTGTCAAGGAGATTATTGGGGAAGGTATTAAGATTAATAAACTATCTAGTAATGAAGAAGAAATGATGGAAATGATCTATGAAATGCTTGAAATGGTAGGCTTAACAAGGGATCATGCTACAAGATATCCTCATGAATTTTCAGGAGGACAGAGGCAGCGGATTGGAATTGCCAGGGCTTTAATTGCAAAACCAGAGCTGGTTATTGCAGATGAGCCCATTTCTGCCTTAGATGTATCAATTCAGGCTCAGGTTTTAAATTTATTAAATAGATTAAAGAAAAGATTGGGTTTAACAATTTTATTTATTGCTCATGATCTATCTGTGGTAAAATATCTTTCAGATAAAATTGGAGTTATGTACTATGGAAAGATAGTCGAATTAGCAGCTGCTGATGATTTGTACAAAAATCCTCTGCATCCATATACTAGATCATTACTTTCTGCAATTCCATTGCCTGACCCCAGGTTTGAAAGAAATAGAAAACGAATTTATTATGATCTGAATATTCATGATTATAGTGTTGAAAAGCATGAATTAATAGAGATAAAACCAGGTCATTTTGTGTCTGCTTCTAAATCAGAAATAGAGAATTATAAAAAAGAACTTGAGAAATAATTAAACCTTGATAAATATAGAGGCCAGCTAAATTATACTATATACAAGGCCAAAGGGAAGTAATAAATTTTCAAATAAAAGAAAGAATATTTATATAAAAACAATATATTGTTTAACTACTTATAGGGCATAGAATACATGGGTCATTGAATTATTTTACCCCAGGATCTTAATGTCCGAGAAAAAATTGTCCTAAAAAGAGTGTTAATCCAATTTATTACCCTATTTAATAACATATATATGATAGACTCTTTTTTTTGATTTTATAGTCGAACAAATGTTTTATGGTAACTTAAATAGTTTATAATTAATGCATAGAATTAGCTATCAAGTAAATTATAATAAAATAAGCAACAGGAGGTATTACAAATATGTCTTTTATAGATAAAATACTAAAAAATAAACAAAATAATAATAAAAATAAAGCACTTCATCACGGAGAAATATTTGAGCTCTGGGCTCATCTTGTTAGCAGGTATGATGTATTGAAAAAGACTCAAATATTGTTTAGCTATGCCCATGATCCTGACTTTAAAATGATAATAAGCGAAGGGTTAGATATTTTAGAGTCTCAAATTGATGAATTAGAGGATATATTTAAAGAATATTCAATTCCCCTACCAGATAGGCCTCCAGCTGATGTAACATCTTCGTCCTCCAGTAATCCTTTATGGTCAGACCAGATGATTTACAGGGAAATATTAAATGGAATGAGCCAATTTCTGGATACCCATGTTAGGACATTTAAATTTTTATGGAATGATGAGTTAAGACCAGTAATTGTCAGGTTTCTAAAAAAAGAAGTGGATTTATATGATGATTTAATGAAATATGGCAAATTGAAAGGATGGTTGAATATGCCTCCTAAACCTGAGAAGAGTAATAACTGATGTTAAGTTAAAAATATATAAAGCCGCCTACTAGGCGGCATTAAGAGGGAAAACAATAATACAAAGGGGTATTTCTCTTTTCTGAAATAATAATAACATATTAAGATTAAAATTCTATTGGAATAAGATTAGAATTACATTAAAAATTATATTGGTAAAAAAGAGCCCCATTAATGGACTATTAATAGGGCAAAACAGGATTTATCTATATCTTACCTAATAAATATTATAACAGTGTTGCTTTACAGGAATATTAAGATATTGTTAACTAATTGTTAAAGTTTGTGTTATTAATTACCACGATAAAAACAAAATATAATTGTATTATGTGTGCTAAGATGGTAATAGTAATTAATGAACTAATAAAACTTATAGGGGTGATAAATAATGGATATGACAGAAGAGGCTATTACCCATGCACTTGCCAGTGAAATATTTAGTAAATTAAAAGATGCTGAGTATGGTGAAATACCTTACAGGGGTCATCGGGTTTTATTTGAAGCCGGGAAACGACGTGAAAATAATGAACCGAGGGAAGCTACTGTTGAAGTAGTAGATCAGGAGGGTTACCGGGTAGAATTATATAATATGGAATTTAATAATTAGAAAGAGGAAAAAAATGCAGCAAAAATTACATGTTCACTGTACGATTAATAATTGCCAGTGGTGGTCAGAACCCAATCTTTGTATTGCTGATAAGATACTAATTGTCAGTGATGAAGATGCCCAGAATTTATCCAGTGAAATGGATGTAGAGCAGACTAATCAAATAGTAAGCCAAAGAGGTCTTACATCAATAAATGAGTGTTATGAGTGTTGTTGCAAAACGTTTGTTCCCCGTGATAAATATCAGAGAGGAGAAGGAGGATTTTAATAGCTTATGCCGCAGTTATAATTATAGCTGCGGCATAACTAGTATGAATACTTTGTTTTAGATTAGTTTTATCTTAATTGGAATATAATACACAAAAGGGATGGTAAAATGAGGACAATCTGGAAGGGTGCGATTAGTTTTGGTTTGGTTAATGTTCCAATACGTTTATCGACAGCCACAAATAAAAATAATATAAGATTTAGACTCCTTCATAATAAATGTAAAACCCCGGTTAATACAGTGCGGTATTGTACAAAATGTGATGAAGAAGTACCCTACCAGGACCTGGTCAAGGGTTATGAATATGAAGATAATAAGTTTGTTGTACTCAGGGATGAAGACTTTGATAATATTCCTGTTAAATCGACTAAGACAATAGATATTATAGATTTTGTTAAATTAGAAGAAATAGATCCGATATATTATATTAAGACATATTATTTAGCCCCTGCAGAGGGTGGTGAAAAGCCTTATCTGCTCTTGAAAAAGGCTATGGCAAACACCCGGAAAGTAGCTATCAGTAAAATAACTATCAGAAATAAAGAAAGTTTGGCTGTAATTAGGGTTATGGATGATTTGCTTGTGATGGAAACGATGTATTTTGCAGATGAGGTTAAAACAGTTGATGACCTGACTATAAAAACAATGGAAGATAAGATTAAGATAAGTGATAAAGAGGAGGAACTGGCGGTAGAAATTGTAGATAATCTTACTGCAGAATTCGAACCAGAAAAATACGATGATGAATATAGACAAGAGTTACTTGATATTATAAGGACAAAAATAGAAGGTAAAGAGGTAGAGATTCATGAGACTGCCCCTGTGGAAAGTAAAGTGCTTGATCTAATGGATAAATTAAAAGCCAGTGTTGAGGCAAGTGAAAAGAAAGAAAAAGAGAAAAAAGAGTCAAAGCAAATAACTGGGTAGACTTTGTTTGATTTGCAGAATATCTGACCAGAGGTCCCCTTTTTTTTTCAATCTATTAGCAATATTGGCCAGTGTAAATTTTTCTGGGCTGAGCTTAGGGTTTAGTTCATCCCAGTTAAGTGGTGTAGAGATAGTAGCATTTGCTGTGGGACGGATAGAGTAGGGTACAGGGAGTGTTTTACCTCTACCGTTTTGCCTATAATCTATATATACCTTTCCATCCCGTTTCTTTTTACGCCATTCAATGGTAGCTAAACCGGGTTTTACTCTTATAACCATCTCTGCGATAGATTTCAGAAAAATTTTGCTAGCAGTAAACTTATAGCCGGTTTTGATTGGAATATAGATATGAAGTCCAGATTTACCGGATGTTTTAAGAAAAGCAATGAGTTTCATTTCATCTATTATTTTTTTAATAACTAAGGCAATATCGATTACATCTTTAAACCTTGATCTATCCCCCGGGTCTAAGTCAAAAACAGCAAAGCTTGGTTCATCAGGTTTATTAATAGTGGAGAACCAGCTGTGTAATTCAATTGAGGCGCGATTAGCTACCCAGACTAAATCAGCCAGTTTATTAACAGTTATCCAGTTGATGGCCTCTTTTCTATGTCTAGAGTAAATACCATAGGTACTCAACCAGTGTGGAGCATAGTCAGGTGCATTTTTTTGAAAGAATGATTTTCCGTTAATTCCATCAGGATAGGATTTAAGTGACAAGGGGCGTTGAGCCAGGAAGTCTTGAATAAGGGGATATATATCTATATAGTAATTAATAAGGTCTCCCTTAGTATAACCCTGTTTAGGCCAGAGAACTTTATCTAAATTGCTGAGTTCAACCTTAAAGTTGTTAATGCGTATTGTACTCATAATAGCTCCTTTTTTACAGATTAAAACAAAATTCGAACAACATAGCCGTGGCGAAAGGTATTATGCCGGGTTAGTTCAGTATATCGAATCCGGCACTTAAGATGCGGTTTTACCCATATTATATCAGGAAAATCTTTGTTGCTTACTAATTGTTCTGTATGAAGTGAAGGTAAAAACCTAAAGAGGGCTTCTTTTTCGTTCTCCTGAAGGGCTAGTTTAACTTTGCCTAAAATATTTAACTTATCTTTGTCTAACTCACCTACAAGCAGGGCAGTATTATTCCTTGAATAACCGACAATTAGAACATCGGTGTATTGCCAGATCTTTATCTTATACCAGGATCTACTTCTTTTAAATTCATAGGGTGAGTTTTTTTCTTTGGCAACTATTCCTTCAAGTTGATTATCCTGGGCAAATTTAAACATCTTTTTGCCGTCTGTATCTATATATGGAGTAACAATTAATAATCTGCTTTCTTTTTTTATAATTTCAGCCAGCTTTTTTTTTCTTTCCAATAGTGGTAAGTGATAGACATCTTCATTATTATTAGCAAGCAGATCCCAGACAATCAGAGAGATAGACTCTTTTTTATCTGGTTTAATAGTAGATAATCTACCCTGTAGTTTTTTAAAATCTGGTTTACCTTCTTTATTAAGCCAGCATATTTCTCCATCTAGAACAGCATTATTGTTTTTTATCAGGTCGGATATATCTTTTAATTCAGGGAATTTATCAGTAAAGTATTTTTTGTTTCTACTCTGCAGGGTTACTTTTCCTTGCTTAATATAGGCTAGACAGCGGTAACCATCCCATTTTAACTCAAAGATATAGTCTCTGGAATTAAAGGGTTTTTTTCTTGTGTAAAGTAGCATAGGGTTAAGTGGTGGCTTTAACATAATGATAACCTCACAGAAAAAAAGCGGGAAAAGTTATTCCCGCCGTTTGTAAGAGGGTACTTACTTCTTATCTTTTGCCGGCTTAAAGGTAGCACATTTTGTCTGATTTGACATCGAGGGGTCGGCCCCCATAGCACCTGCCTCCATGTCAGTGTTACCAAAGAAGTTCTTCTGGACTTCAATGGCATCAGCACCACAGATATCTCCTGTATCCCAGTAAGAACAATTATCTACATTACATTTAATACTAGGCAAAAGCAGTCACCTCCTATAGCTATTTTCCCACACAGGTGTCTTATTATTCGCCTAATTTATGTTTAACTGTTTATTTGCTGGTTATAATAATAGTAAGCATAACTATTATTAGGGGGAATTGTGGTGAAATTATGTTCATTATGTAGTAGAATCAGATCAATCAGGGTTAAACAAGAACTAGATTATTACGAGGATTTATGTGCTGAATGCAGAAAAAAGGAATTATTACTGCGTCAGGTTAAAGGAGTGAAAAAAGAGAGGCTAAAGCTGGTATAAGAAGAAAAAAGTGATTGACATATAGGAAAGTGATTTTATATAATAGGAGTGGAGTTGAACTTGATTTAATTCTTGTTAATAATAAGTCAGGCCGGTGTAGCTCAATTGGTAGAGCAGCTGAATCGTAATCAGCAGGCTAGGGGTTCAAGTCCCCTTGCCGGCTCCAGTTATATCAACGATCTTAGGGCCTTAGCAAAGGGCTCTTTTTTGTTTTGACAACAATTTGACAACAATATAGATTCGACTAAATTGGAAGCTCCCGGGAGGGAGTTTTTTAAGATATATGGATTTTCATAAAGGAGTCTATTGCTTTTTGGTTAATTATAGAAATAAAACATTACATAAAATTAGAATAAAAGAATTAAATATTTATGTAGTAAATATTATAGTTATCTGAAATCAGAATTGAGTGATAAAAGAAAAAATAATTAGTCTAATAAAGTTGGATTTTCTATGTAATGATAGTATACTTATGTTATAAGGTGATTATTAGTAATTAGTTTTTCTTATATGGTAAAACTACATAGGTATAGGGGGCTAAGATTATGTTCGAAGTGATTGATAAAAAGAAAAATAAAATTGAAAAGAAAAGACCACTACCGAAAAATACACTGAAAAGCTTAAGAGAGAAATTATTTTTAGAATGGACATATAATTCAAATGCGATTGAAGGCAATACATTAACCTTATCAGAAACGAAGGTTGTATTAGAAGATGGTATTACTGTTGGTGGGAAAACATTAAAAGAACATCTAGAAGTTATAAATCATAAAGAAGCAATTTTGTATATGGAAGACATAATTAATAATAATGAAAAATTATCAGAAAGGCAAATAAAAAATATACATAATTTAATTTTGAAAGGAATAGATGATGATAACGCTGGAAGGTATAGAAAAGAAAAAGTTGTTATTAGTGGGGCTGAACATATACCACCAGACCCTATTAGAGTTCAAGAACAAATGGAAAAATTAATTGAGTGGTATTACGGAAAGGGCAAAGAATTACATCCAGTTGAGAGAGCCGCAGTATTACATACAGATTTTGTAAAAATACATCCATTTATTGATGGTAATGGAAGAACAGCAAGAGTTTTATTGAACTTTGAATTGATGAGAAACGGATATCCAATAATAATTGTTAGAAATGAAGACAGGGTAAAATATTATGAGACTTTAGATAAAGCTCATACTACAGGAGATTATAGTGGGTTCATTAAATTAATAGTTGAAGCATTAAATAGAAGTTTAGATTTATATTTGAAATTGATATATTAGAAGCTTAAAAGAAAATGCAGGCTCAAGAAAGAATCTTGACATCAGATAATATTTTGTCTAGGGGGATTTAAAATCGTTGCTCCAAGAAGAAAAAGATATAATAGAAAACAAAGATTAACTGTAGCTGAAAATTGGGTTCCTACATATGAAGGGAAAAATATAGTTAAAGGTTATAGTAAATGGTTTGGAGTAGATAAAGTTTGTGCTATAGCTGAATTGGAATTATTAGGATACGAAATTGATCCAAAATATAAAGTGCAAATTTTGAAACAATATAAGGCTAAGTCAAAAGCTGGTAAAAAGAAAAAGCGAGAAGAAAAGAGTGAATTAGCCCCCTGGCAAGATAGTAATTTTTATTTTATAGCAGGATATACGTCAGGTGGTGCTCCTTATGGAATAACATGGGAAGAATATGAGAAAGATATAAAAGAAGATAATGATGATAAAAAAGATGATATGAATAATAAAAAACTTGAAATTAATGTGGATTATGATTTTCTTAATGGGGATATACCTTTTTAAGTGGGGTTGTCCAACCACACATAAACATGGGGTTTAAGGTTCCGCTGTCGCTACACCCAAATTCATTCGCCAAGCCAAGTCTGGCTAAGGCCTATGAAGCTCATGAACTTGGTTACATTATAATGCTTAAAGAATATAAAATAAAAGATTTTTACAGCCAATACACAGTATACAAGAAAAGTGTTGAACCATTGCAGTGCCGGATTATTTCTGATTTTCCAAATGTGGTCTACATTTGGATTGCCAAATAACAAGTTCTATTATGACCCGAGAAGAATATATGGTTGACTTAATATCTACAAATCAGCTGATAGTACATTTATTTTAAATTGTAGGTTTTGGTTATATCAAAGATCTTAGAGCCTTTTACAAAGGGCTCTCTTTTATTTTGACAACAATTTGACAACAATAAAAATTTATAGAACCATGAACAAAGTGACTTCTGTGTCTTCTTTTTTATAAAAATATTTAAGACAGGTTAACGGGGCCTTTAATACTTTTATAGAAGCTGGTATAATAATGTTAACAAAACATAACATAAATGAATAAAAATATAATAAAATAGTAATATAAAAATAACAAATTAGTGTAATAATAGATATTAGGGGGTGGAGAAGATGAATATTGCCAAAATTATTGGATACAATTTGCGTAAGGTTCAAGAAGAAAATAACTATAGTCAGAAAGAATTAGGAGAAATTATCGATGTTACTCGTCAGACTATTTCTAAATATCTTAACGGAGAACGGATCTTAGATTGTGGTAAACTTTATAAACTTGCAAAACATTTCAATAAGTCGATAGACTATTTTTTATCTCAAGATAATAATGAAGATGATATGGCTTTTATGTTTAGAGCTGATGATCTTGAAAATAACTTTAATAAGATATTAAAAGAACAAATTAGTCAAAGATTTAATTATTACCATGAAGTAATTGAGATGAGTGATTTACAAATTAAGGATTATATTCCTGAAGAATATAATATAGAGATTAAAGGAGATAAATTATCTAAAAAAGAAAAAGAGACTATTGCTAAAATTGCTGAAAAACAGAGAAGGTATATGGGTGTAGATGATGCACTTAATGTAAATATTTTTAATCTTTTTGAGGAAAATAACATTAACATTATGGCCCAGGAAATATATGACCAAAATTTAGATGCATTATCTGCTTATTCAAAGGATAAAGGTGCCTTTATATTTATTAATGATAGAAAAGATATTCCAGAGGAGAGAAAAATCTTTTCAGTTGTGCACGAATTGGGGCATTTAATACTTCATCGAGAGGAATATAGCAAAGATGTATCTCAATTGAAATATACTAACTCTGGAATTAAAGATATTAGGGAAAAAGTTGCAGATTATTTTGCCATGTCTTTTTTAATACCGGCCAAAGTGCTGGAAAGTTATAGTTATTATTTTGATGGCTACGTTGATTTGGATTTAATTATTGAAAAGAAAAAAGATTTTGGTGTTAGTGCTAAAAGTTTAATAATGGCCTTAAAAGAAAATGGTTTAATTGATGGTCCAACTTTGGGAGCATTATTTAAGTTTTTAAGAAAAAGGGGATTTGAGACCGCTGAACCTAACCCTAGAGAATATATTAAAAAGAATGAGAAATTACTTGCTTTGGTCAGAAAGTTAGTAATAGAGAAAAAAATAACTATTAATAAGGCTGCTGTTGTCCTAAATATACCTGTTTCAGAAATGAGAAGAAAAGCTAAAAGGTGGAAGAATTCTGGATATAACAAGACTTAAAACAAACTACCAAAAAAGTATAGTTGTGGATAACAATATTGTCACTAATTTTATTGAACTAACACCAACGATGATTTATTTACGAATATAGGCAAAGCGTAATTATTAGGAACTTTCGAAATTATATATTACCTTAATAAACAGAATTATAGTTGTTTCTGGAGGGTAGCTAATAATATGGATTATAATGAATTATATCAAAGATATAAGATGTTATTGAAAGAGAATAAAAAACTAAAAGAAGAAATTTCTTTATACCATCAAGAATATGATCTAATTTTTGACAGCGAGAATAATAAGATTAATATTGATTCCAATAAAAATCATCAAGAGAATGTGGAAGAACAAAATTCTAATGAGCTAAATATAGTTAATTCTCCTGATAAAAAGATAGATGTATTTAAATCACTTTTTCAGGGAAGAGAAGATGTTTATGCTCATAGATGGAAGAGTAAAAACGGGAATACAGGTTATTCACCTGTATGCATAAACGAATGGGTCCAGGGATTATGTGAAAAGCCAAAAGTTAAATGTTTAAATTGTAAACATAGAAAATTTGATAAGTTAACAGAAACAGTAATAAGAAATCATTTACTAGGAAAAGAAATTATAGGTGTTTACCCATTATTAAAGGATGAAACCTGTAAATTTCTTGCTATTGATTTTGATAAAGGGACCTGGCAAGATGATGTTTCGATATTAAGACAGATTTCTAGTGAAAAAGATATCCCTTTATATATTGAACGTTCACGGTCGGGAAATGGAGCACATGTCTGGTTTTTCTTTGCAGAAAAAATATCAGCATCTCTTGCAAGAAAATTTGGTACAGCAATAATAACTTATGCTATGGAAAAAAGGCATGAAATTAAATTTGAATCATACGATAGATTATTTCCAAACCAGGATACCAGGCCAAAAGGTGGCCTGGGAAACCTAATTTCTCTCCCCTTACAAAAGTTGGCCAGAAAAGATGGAAACAGTCTATTTGTAGATGAAAACTTTGTAGCATATGAAGATCAATGGAAATTTCTATCTGATATACAAAAGATAAAGAAATCTGAAGTTGAAAAATATATTCTTGAACTGACAACTGGTAATGAACTTGGTAATTTTGGGACAGATAAAGATGAGAAACCTTGGGAGAAAAAGTCTATTCAGACTGTGATGTTTTTTTCAGATTATCCCAGTAGTGTTTCTATAGTTAAAGCTGATATGTTATATATTGAAAAAGAAGGTTTATCTCAAAAACTAATGAATGAAATAAAGAGACTGGGTGCTTTTCCGAATCCTGAATTTTATAAAGCACAGGCTATGCGTTTACCAACTTATAATAAGCCCAGAATTATTTCATTGTCGGAAGAGACAGACCAATATTTATGTTTGCCCCGTGGTTGTGAGAAGGAGCTTAATATCTTATTCAAAAAGGGTAATACTGAAATTGATCTTATTGACAAAAGAAATGAAGGAATGAAGATAGATGTAAGCTTTAATGGTCAATTAAGACCTACTCAAGTTGAAGCGGTTGGTGAATTGCTTAAATATGAAACAGGTATCCTCTCTGCAACAACAGCATTTGGTAAAACAGTGGTTGGGGCAAATATTATTTCTGAGAAAAAAGTTAATACTTTAATTGTTGTTCATACAAGACAGCTTGTTCAGCAATGGAGAAATACTGTAAAAAAATTTCTAATGATTAATAAGAATTTAGCTCAAAAAAATAATAATATAGAAAAAAAAGATTTTGATATAATTGGTCAAATTGGAGGAGGAAAAAGCAAACAGAAACAGATTGTTGATATAGCTTTAATCCAGTCTTTAGTTAGAAAAGGAGAAGTTAAGGATTTAGTCAAAGACTATGGGATGGTTATTATAGATGAATGTCAGCATGCAGCTTCTTTTAGTTATGAAAAATTATTAAAGACTGTTAGTGCCAGATATGTATATGGTTTAACTACTACACCAATTAGAAAAGATGGACACCATCCAATTTTTTTTATGTGTCTTGGTGATATTCGTTACAGGCAGAGTCCAAAGAAAAAGGCGGCAGAAAGACCATTTGACCACTTTGTAATCCCAAGGATATCTCCTGTAAAAATGCCCGTAACAGAGAAAAGAATAAAATATAATTCAATACAGGAAGTATTCTCTTATATTGCAAATAATCAAATAAGAAATAAATTAATTAGCGAGGATATTTTGAAAAATATAGATGAAGGCAGGAATATTATTGCATTAACTGAAAGAACTGCACATGTCCAGAAACTTTATGATTTACTGAAGAATAAAATAAAAAATATTTTTGTACTTACAGGTAGCTTAACTGCTAAAGAACGTAAGGAGACCGAAGAAAAATTAAAAAATATTCCCGTCTCTGAGAATATACTTATCATTGCTACCGGGAAATATATTGGTGAGGGTTTTGATTATCCAAGATTGGATACTCTTTTTTTAACTTTTCCAATATCATGGAAGGGTAGACTACAACAGTATGCCGGTAGATTGCATCGATTATATGAAGAGAAAAAAGAAGTATATATTTATGATTATGTTGATATTCATATAAAGGTTCTTGAAAGAATGTATCAAAAAAGATTAAAGGGATATGCAACAATTGGGTATAAAGTTAAAAGTGATTTGAAAGAAAAGGATAATATTAGTGTTATATTCGATAATACTAATTTTTTAACTACCTTTTCTACTGATATTGCTGCAGCTAATAAACAAATATTTATCGTTAGTCCTTATATCAATAAAAGAAAAACTTCAGATATGTTAAAATTATTAGCTGGTGCCTCAAACAATAATGTTAAGGTAATTATAATAACCCGTCCTGTTGATGATTTTAAGAATGAACAAAGAAAAAGTATTCTTAAGATATATGATATGATTAAATCCGAAGGTGTTGAACTAAAATTTAAAGAACAGTTATACCAGAAATTTGCAGCAATTGATAATCAATTAGTATGGTATGGAGACATTAGTTTATTAAGTTATGGGAAATCACAGGAAAGTATTATGAGGTTAAATAGTTTAGAAGTAGCCAATGAATTGTTGGGTAGTATCAAATAGTTTTTGGTGATTGTTTTATATGTCTATAGATTCAGATATAAAAGAAATGAAACGATTTATTTGTTAGAGTGATAAGTAAAATAGATTTAATAATCCTGATGTTTGAGCAATACCTGAAATTGTTTAAAAATTTATATAAAAAAATTAGATTAATTATACTATCGTAAAAAAATTACACTTGTATAGGTATTAATAGTAAAAAAATTGCACATAATAATAAAGATGTGGTATAATAAAAAAGAGGAGTGAGAACAATGCTATCAAAAATAGTATTAAAAAACTTTAAGTCATTCAAAAATGAAACAGAGATTGATTTTTCCAGGACAAAATATAAATTTTTAGAAGATATTAATGTCGCAGAAAGTGGAGTGCTAAAAGGTATAATGTTTGTAGGGGCTAATGCATCTGGAAAGTCAAATATTATTATTGCTATAAAGCTATTATTAGATTTATTATTTAGAGAGAAAGACATTAATTCAAGAATATTTAAATGTTTATTTTCTGACAAAGAAGAGTTCACATTAGATTATTATTTTAATATTAATAAAAAAGAAATAAGGTATTTAGTAATCAATAATCCGGTTAAGAATGTACTATCGGAGAAATTGTATATTGATAACAACTTATTACTTGATAGAATGGGGCTAACAGCAAGATCCTCAATTATAGACCAAAAAGAAAATCTATATGATGAGAATGATTTAGATAATGAAACATTGTTTTTAAGAACTTTATATTTTAATACTAAATTTGCTGGTAATGAAACATTAAAATGTTGGTTTGAATACCTTCAGAATTCAATATATATAAATGCATTTGATAGAAAAGTAATTTCCTATGGAAAAGATGATTTAGTGTTAAATGATTATTTAAATACTCAAGGTACAGATGATATTAATAACTTTTTTAATAAACATAATTTTAATCAGGTGATAGAATACTCAAAAGAATTTTCGGATGGTAAGATAAAACTACGAACTGGAGATGATTCAAAAACGGTTTTTTTTAGAAGAGAAGATATAGATACTGTTATTCCTTATGAAGAGGAATCATTAGGAAACCAGACTTTATTAAATATATTGCCTTCTTTCATAAACATTATTAATAAAAAAGGGATTTTATTAGTGGATGAATTTTCTAGTGGTTTTCATAATGAGTTGGAAGAACTATTAATTAAATATTTTATGAGAAATTCTGAATCATCTCAGATATTTTTTGTCTCACATTCTACTAATATATTAACTACATCAATATTAAGACCAGATCAAATTTATTCAGTTAATTTTAGTGGGCCAGAAGGTAGTTGGCTTAAAAGATTTTCTGATGAGCAACCAAGACTGGCACAAAATATTGAAAAAATGTATTTAAGTGGTGTGTTTGAGGGGCTTCCAAACTATGATGAAACTGAATAAAGAAAAAACATTGGTCGAGTGTTGTTTATTGTTGAAGGCGGGAGAACTGAATTTTCGTTATTAAAGAAGATCTTTTGTGGTATTCTTGATTATGAATACATTGAGAAAAGACGAAATAGACCTAATTATTTTCAAAGTAATAAGAATAAAAATTCAAGAGTTGCAGTAATAAACACAGAAGAATCACATATATCATTTGTTGAGGATGAAAATAATTACTTAGATAATATATTTGAAACATTAATAATTGATTATAATTTTCCTGTTGACAATACTGCTATATATTATTTATTTGATAGAGATCCTAAATCTAATACAGATGTCGAGTTAATAAAAAAATTAATTTATAAGTTGAGAGATCCTTATGAAAATGGCGATTTACGAGGTGGAGTTTTGTTATTGAGTTATCCATCTGTTGAAAGTTTTGTTATATCTAATTTTTTAACTGATTCTTATGATAATGATTTTGCACTTGGATCAGAGGCAAAAATATTTATTTCTAATAATAATCACATACAAATTAACAATATTCATGAAGATTCAATTAAAAATGCTGTAGTTGAATTAAAAAATTATCTTGAAAATGAAGAAATAGACTTAGATATAGATAACTTCTCAAGAGCTAATATACAGATATTTAATAAACAGGAAAATTATTATTTAAAGAAATCAACGTACAAAACATTAAGTTTATTATCAATTGCATTTTTACAATTAGGTATCATTAGTTTTGAATAAAAGATATAAATAAGTAGTATAAATTGGCTAAAGAGAGTAAAATGATTCCCAGTCAGCAGACATCTATATATAATTTATAGTTAGATTCCAGTTATAACAAGGGTTGTAACGGTTTTTAAAATAACTAATAATTAGTTTTGACAACAATTTGACAACAGTGTTACCGGCTCCTAAAAGGAGTCTTTTTTATTTATGTTAAAAAAAGCTCCGGAACAAATTTGGTGTATAAAAAAAACAAATTTAATTTATTAAATTTCTTAATTTCTGTACCTTATCTTTTGTATTGAATATTATCTTAAAGTTATCTATTACATTCTCAATCCTGTTCACCTATATCAACTTCCTTAATTCTGCAATTATTTTTCCCTGAACTTCTTCTACTTCTTTAACAGATTTATTATATCTCGCAAGGATAACTTCAGGGTCTTTTAATTCATCTTCTTCAACATAGGGATTATTAATATCCAGGTTATAACCTTTTTCAACTATCTCTTCTTTTGTTACTTTCCAGGCATATTCATTCTCTTTTCTATTATCCCACCAATCCTGTTCTACTTTAAATTCTTCCAGCTTAATTGGCTTTGTTTTTGTATATTTCTTATATCCTTCAGGTAATTGATGTTCATAGTACCAGACTTCCTCTGTTCCTGTTCCATTGTAATCAAAGAATAATAGATTAGTATTAATATCTGTATACGGTGCAAAAACGCCATTAGGTCTTACAATAGTATGAAGATTAAATTCATCCAATAATTTTTTCTTAATAGCAATTTTTGCATTGTCATCTCCAAATAAAAAGCCATCTGGTAATACAATACCTACACGACCATTTTTCTTTACTCTATTAATGATAAGGGTCATAAATAAATCAGCAGTTTCAGATGTTCTAAACTCAGCAGGAAAATTCATTTTTATGCCCTCTTCTTCATTACCACCAAATGGAGGATTCATAGCTATAATATCGTATTTCTTGGCTTCAGGATAATCCCTGATATCTGTTGCTAATGAGTTATCATGTATTATATCTGGAAAATCAATGTCATGAAGAATCATATTAGTACAACATAATAAATGTGGCATAGGTTTTTTCTCAATACCATGAAGTGATTTTTTAATTGTTTCACTTTCTTCAGTAGTAAAATGTTCCTTACTTGATTTCATATGGTTTAAAGCTGAAATCAAGAATCCACCAGTCCCACAAGCAAAATCCGCTATTCTATCTCCAATCTTTGGATCTAGTCTATTAATAATAAAATCAGTTACTGCACGAAACATGAAAAGGCATGGAAAGCCTTTGATCCTACTTATAATCCTTTTGTAGAAAGTGCTATTCAAAATCTAAGTGATAAAGTGTGATAAAGTAGAAAATACTTTCAAATTAATGAATCAGAAAGATGTAAGTAAAAATACATCATCATCACCTACAAAAGTAAACCTAGATGATAATGAAGATACACCCTTACATGGCCAAATAACAGCATTTCAAAACTTAATAGATGAAGGAGAGGTTCATACAGCACTTAAACAATTTTTGAAGCTTAAAGAAAAAGAATGGTCTGATGCAAGTCTTTCTGAGAAATACAGAATTTTAGTTGGGATTGCTTCAGCAAAATTACAAATAGGAAATCAAGAAGAGGCAGGGCAACTACTGTTAGATGCTTATAATGAATATCCAGAACATAAAAATGCTAATAAAAACAAAGCGGCTGGTCACTTACTAATTGGTGATGATAGAAAAGCTGAAGAAATATCATATAAAATAATGATAGAAAAAGAAGATCCTTATGCAGCTAGTGTTTTTATTCAGTCTCAAATTAGCAATAATGGATGTGCAAATCCTCTAAGTCAAGTTCCAGAAGGGTTACATGAATCAGAAGATGTGTTTAATGCCTATATACATTTCCTGAGAATGAGAGATAATTCAAACTGGTTAGAGTATGCAAAAAAAGCTTATCTCATCACAATCTGTAGATTCACCTTAAACAAGATATTTAATGGTATGTTGGGCTTTACAGAAGCAGAGGTAAAAAATATTATAAAATTATTTCAAATCAATGATGAAGAAAGTGAGTTGCTGACTAAATTACGAAAAACTATAATGGTTATTTGTTTAGTAAAAATGGAAAGCAAGCAGTTTATAATCCTGATATGATATTAAACTTTTTCAATCAATGGTTAATGACAGGCGACTATCCTGAAAAATTAATAGATGATAATGTCCGAACTGATTATGGACGTCTCAATCGCTTAATTGCTAATGAGAAAAACAGACAGGTAGTTGAAGGGATCCTAGCTGAAGAAGGGATAACAACTGATATAGTTACAAGGTTTTCTTTTGACCGTATGTATGACCAGGAATACTTTGTCTCATTGCTATACTATATGGGCTTATTAACCATAAAAGGTGTAAGGTATGGTAAAACTCGACTGGGTATCCCTAATCATGTTACAAGAATGATTTTTTGGGAGTATTTTGAACGCAAACTACGTGACAAATACAATATCAAATATGATACTGAAGAATTAGCAAAATCCATCTGGCAGTTAGGCTTTGATGGTGAAATAGAACCATTTGTATCTTATGTTAGTGAAAATGTTTTAAATAGACTATCCAACCGGGACCTGATTAACTTTGACGAAAAATATATTAAAGTGATATTATTTTCCTATCTTATAACCAGCAATCTATATCATCCAATAAGTGAACCTGAGATAGAGAGTGGATATCTAGATATTTTCCTGGAAAGAGATATTCGGATGCCCGATGTTAAATATGAATGGATAATTGAGTTAAAGTATTTAAAGAAAAATCAAAGAGACGAGATAGAGAAGGTTAAAGAAAAGGGTCTAACCCAGTTGCAGAGATATGCAGATAGTAGGAAATTTAAGGATAAAAAAGATGTTAAAAAGGTATTGCTAGTCTTTATTGGTAAAGATGAATTTAAGATATTAACTCAGTAGAAGTACTAAATTAGTAAGATAATGATTAAATTAAGCAATTAATATTTTCATAGATGAATTAACAAAGGCCCCAGGCTATATTTGGGGCCTAATTTTAAGCTTTATATGTTTTTGTATCACAATGTTACGGGAGGGACTCCTGTAGTAACTAGTGTCCATGCAATTGACTAATTTTATTTATATTCCTATTATAATGGCTTATTCCTGACAACAATAACCCCTAAAAACCCCCGAATAATATTCAATTGGATTAAATATCCATTTTAATATAAACCATATAAACCCCGTCATGTCAACAAGGTCAGGAATAGACTATACCAGACTTAATTAAGCTTGGATACATCGTAATCAGCAGGTTGCGGGTTCGAGTCCCATCACCGGCTCCATTGATATGATTGAGATGTAAAATATTTGATTTTAAAAATTGAATAATAAGTATAATTATACCCTAGTTGAAATAAATTCAGCTAGGGTATTTTATTTTATGTAGATTTTTCTTTAAATTTTGTGAGGTTAAGACCAGTATCTTTTTGGAGAGGATATAATCTTTATTCTATTTAGGATTCTTTACGGAGATTCCATTTGCATAATTTTTGTAAAGGAGATAAAATATTTACAAATTATATCCAAATTAGATATAATATTATTAGATTAGGTACAATTAATCCTAAATGTAAATTTATTATGATTGGGGGTTATGAGATGTCTAAGAATCGCACATATAGTATGAGTGAAGGTATGGCTGTGGCCAAACAGGCCAGTAATGATATTGAAGAATGGTTATGCAAATTAAATAATACTGTTAGTGTTGAAAATGTAGAAAAAATTCCTGAATATCAAGAAAGAGATATCGATTTAATCTGGAAGACTGAAAAGGGAAAATATCTGGTCGAAATTAAAGGAGATAGATGGCACCAGACAGGTAATTTCTTTTTTGAAACCTATAGTAATAAAGATAAAGGAACTCCTGGATGTTTCATATATTCTGAAGCTAATTTGTTTTTTTATTATTTTGTTAAGCCCAAAACATTATATATCTTACCAATGGAAAAAACCAGGCAGTGGTTTGGAAAAAGAATTGAACAATTTAAAGAATGTGAAACCACTACTCCAGTTGGTAAGGGTCGTTTTTATACAACTGTAGGCAGACTAGTACCTATTAAAAGAATTTTAAAAGGAATTTCTGAAATAAAAATATATAGTTTATAAGATAGGAGATATAAGGTATGAATACCAAAATTATTTGATATAAGAACTTGTTATAACAAACAAAATATATTATAATTTAAGCTAGAAACCGAAAAAATTCAAAAAATTTAATTTTTTATATAGATTAGTTATAACTTATCCTGGATCTAAATATTATTACTTGTTAATATGAAAAATCCGGTATAGATTTTAAAATTTAAAGGAGTGGAAATGGTGAATATTGAATCTCTGGAGTATTTTAAAAAGATTGCTGAGATTAAAAGTATATCCAAAGTTGCGAATAAATCTCATATTTCTCAACCTGCTTTGAGTCAGCAGATGCAAAAACTTGAGGACTCTCTAGGTCAAAAACTTTTTGTGCGTAGTAATAGAGGGGTTAAACTTACCCAGGCTGGTGAATTAGTATTGAAATATGCTGATAACATAATCAGGACTTATGATAAAATGCTTACCGGGCTGGAAGAACAGCAAAAGAGTGAGATAAAAATTGAGGCTGATTTTACTATTGCTACTTACTGTTTGCCCTGTGCCCTGCTAAAGATGCAGGACAGATTTCCTACTCATAATTATAATCTCATCTCAGGTTCTTCAGATGAAATTGAAGGGGATGTATTCAATGACATATGTGAGATCGGTTTTATTACCAGACCTTCAAATGAAGAAGACCTGGTAAGCCAACATGTGATTAAAGAAAAAGTTGTTTTAATTTCTCCAAAGGGTTATGATATTTCTAAAAAGTTATATCTTGAAGAAGTTTTTAATCATCCATTGATAATATTAAAAGATGAATGTATAATAAAAGAGAATTTTCATCTGGCTTTAAATGACCTGGGATATAATATTGATGATTTAAATATAATTGCCAGAATGGAAACAACAGAGGCAATAAAGACACTTGTACAGAAGGGATATGGACTGGCTTTTGTACCTTATAATGCTGTCAAAGAAGAATATTTAGATAAAGAACTACAGGTATCAACCATCAAAGATTATAATCTGGATTATAATGTCTTTATGATTACCAAGAAATATGAGAAATTAAACAGTACCATCCGTGAATTTGTTGAAGGTTTTAATAAAATGGGAAAAAGAATTTGTTGTTAAAAGATAGGGATTATATAATGCAGATACCATTTAACAAGCCGTACTTGACCGGAAAAGAACAAAAATATCTAGAAGATGCCCTCCAGAGGAGAGAACTTAGTGGTGATGGTTATTATACTGAAAGAGTAACTTCACTTTTGGAAAGGAAGTTTTCACTGGATAAGGTTATGATGACTACTTCCTGTACACATGCTCTGGAAATAGCAGTAGAATTAATTGAGCTTAAAGAGGGTGATGAAGTTATTATGCCTTCTTTTACTTTCCCTTCCACAGCCAATGCTGTCATTAAACAGGGAGCCAAACCAGTTTTTGCTGAAATAAAGAAAGATACTTTAAATATTGATCCTGCTGACCTAGAGAAAAAGATAAGTAAAAAAACCAGGGCAGTTATCCCGGTTCATTATGCCGGGATTGCTTGTGAAATGGATGAAATTGCTTACCTGGCTGAAAAGTACCGGTTGTATATAATTGAGGATGCAGCCCAGGGGGTTAATGCGCGTTATAAAGATAAATACCTTGGTGGAATTGGAGATTTGGGCTGTTATAGTTTTCATGCCAGCAAAAATTATGTTAGTGGTGAAGGTGGGGCCCTGGTAATAAATAATAATAACAGCTATTTTAAAAAAAGGGCTGAAGTCATCAGGGAAAAAGGTACAGATAGATCACGCTTTTTAAGGGAAGAAGTGGATAGATATACCTGGATCGACCAGGGTTCAAGCTATTCACCAGCTGAATTGTTAATGGCTGTACTTTATGCTCAATTAGAAGAGATGGATCAGATTAAAAATATGCGCCGAAAAATATACGAAAAATATTATAATTACCTGAAGCCGTTTTTAAAGACTCCTTTTCTTGATAGTATGTCATATATTCCAGAAAATAGGGATTCTAATTTTCATATTTTTTATCTAAAATTCAGTAATAAAGAAGTAAGGGATCTGGTGATTACTAGCTTGCAGAATAGAGGGATTTCTGCAGCTTTTCATTATATTCCTCTCCACAGCTCCCCCATGGGGCAGAAACTGGGTTATCAAACCTATGATTTAGCACTAACAACAGAAGTAGCAGCTACTATTATGAGGCTTCCCTTATATCCAGAACTTACTGATCAAGAGCTGAGATATATACTGGAAAACACTGCTGATGTTCTGGGGAGTTGTAAGTATGGGAGATAGTATTTCTGTAGTTATACCTGTCTATAATGCAGCAGTTTCCCTGGGGGAATTATCTCATAGGTTAAGCACTACTCTTTCTAAGATAACTGATGATTTTGAGATTGTCATGGTAGATGACTGCAGTAGGGATAAGAGTTATCAGCAGATCCTTGAATTACACAAAAAAGATCATAGAATAAAGGGGATTAAACTTGCTGAAAACTTCGGCCAGCAGAATGCACTTTTCTGCGGTTTTAATTATGTTAAGGGTGATTATGTAGTCACCCTTGATGATGACCTCCAACATAGTCCGGAGGATATAGTTAAATTATATGAGCTTATTAAGCAGGGTTATGAAGTAGTCTATGGAATATCAGAGGATAGAAAATACAGTCTTTACAGGAACATAGGGTCAAAGATGACGAATTTCTTATTTAATTTAATTACCTCCAAAAGGTCAAATATAAGAGTTAGTAGTTTTAGAATCATAAAAAGGGGACTTATTGATAAAATAATAGGACATAAGACTGCCTTTGTCTATATTTCGGCTATTATATTACAATATACTGATAAGATTGCTAATATCCGCGTCAGCCATCATAATCGCCGATATGGTAAGTCAAATTATAACTTTATAAAACTTCTTGGGCTTTTTCTTAGACTCTATATATATTATGGTAGTTTTTCAATGTTGAAACTATTCAGGTCGAAAAAACCACCGTATATTATTGCAGAAAAAATTGGTTTTAATTAAAACACTTAATCAAATTAGATATAAGGGGTTATTGATTATGAGACTATTGATTCTTGGCGGGGGCAGTGGTCAGCTGGCTGCTATCAAAAAAGCAAAGGAGAAGGGACATGAGGTGATTGTCTCTGATTATTATGAAGACGCCCCTGGTAAAAGCTATGCTGATTATGGAGAAACAGTAAGTACCTTTGATATAAGGGGGAATATAGCAGTAGGTAGGAAATATAATATTGATGGGGTGATGACATCAGGGACAGACCAGCCTGTTTATACAGCAGCAGAGGTAGCATCAAGCTTAAATCTCCCTTTTTTTTTATCCCTTCAAACTGCTAAAGCTGTAACCAATAAAAGAGATATGAAAAATAACTTTCGTAAATATAATATTCCTACAGTTAAATTTAAAATACTAGCTAAAAATTTCTCTGCAGTGGAACTGGATGGTTTTGATTTTCCTGTGGTTATTAAACCACTTGATAATCAGGGACAGCGCGGGGTTTTCAAACTAAATTCTCTCACGGAAATAAGGGATAAATTTCTGGAAGTCTTAGAATTTTCCCAGGAAGAGGAGATTTTACTTGAGGAATATTATGATAGCAAGGAGATTACAGTCAGTGGCTGGGTACATAAGGGGCAGTTATATATCTTAACGGTAACAGACCGGATTAGATATGGAAATTCATTACATATCGGGGTCTGTACAGCACATATTTTCCCCTCTTCTTTTCTAAGGGGGTATTATCAGGAAATTATGGTAATTTCCCAAAAGATAGTTCAGAGTTTTAAGATAAAAAATGGTCCGATATATTTCCAGATGCTGATTGGTGATGAGGGAATTAAGGTCAATGAGATAGCCTGCCGTATTGGAGGTGCATATGAAGGTGATTTTATGCCACACTTAACCGGAGTAGATATCCTGGATTTAATGGTTGATTTGTCACTGGCTGATGATCTGAAAATTAAGCATCTTCAAGATTATAAGCTGCTTAATAATAAAAAATGGCTTTCTGTACAATTGTTTTTTGCTAGACCGGGCAGGATAAGTAGGATGAGTAGTGTTGATGAGTTAACCGGTCTACCGTGTGTTATGCAGGCCGGGTTTAATTTTAGTCATGGTGATAGGATCGGTAAAATAGAAAATGCCACAGAAAGGGCTGGCTATTTCATTGTAGAGGGAAAAAACAGAGCAGGTCTTAAAGAGAATATTAGTAGGGTCTATAATCAGCTTAAAATATGTGATAGTTCTGGAAGGAACCTGGTAATGAGGGAACTGGGTGAGGTTTTGTGATTGGAAGGGAAGTCTGTAGGAAAGGAAGTATTAATTTTATGAAGAAAGCAGCTATTTTACTACTAATAATACCTATATCTATAGTTATATTAAGCAGCTGTGCTAGTAAAAATAGTGAAAACACTGTTACTATAGCAGAGCAGTATGGGTTGGCTTATGCCCCCGTACAGCTTATGAAGGATAAAAATATTTTGGAGGAAAATATAAATAATATTGATGTAAAATGGAAGAAACTGGCCAATACAGCAGCTATCAGAGAGGCCATGCTGGCTGGAGAGGTTGATATAGGTTTTATGGCTATTCCACCTTTTCTGATAGGGAGAGATAGGGGGATGGAGTGGAAGATAATCAGTGGTCTTTCTATGAGCCCCCTGGGCCTTATGACTTACAGAAAAGATATTAAGACATTAGCAGATATTAGTGAAAATGACCGTATTGCCTTGCCTCAACCGGGTAGTATCCAGCATATCTTGCTGGCCATGGCAGCTGAGAGAGAGTTGGGTATTGCTGATCGTTTTGATGACCAGCTTGTAACCATGGCCCATCCGGATGGGATGAATGCCCTGCTGTCCAGGAAAGAGATAACAGCACATTTTACTTCACCTCCCTATATATTTAAAGAGAGTGAGGAAGAAGGGATCCATCAGATCCTGAGTGGTCAAGAGGCTCTGGGCGGTGAATTCAGTTTTGTTGTAGGAGTCGCTACAGAGGAATTTTATAATAATCAATCGGAAATATACAGGGCATTTGTGAAATCGCTTCAAGAGGCTATAGAATTTATTAATCAGAATCCAGGGGAGGCGGCAGGTCTACTTACTGAAAACTATGCTCTCTCTGAAGAGGAAATAGAGAAATATATTACCTGGCCTGGTATGAGTTATACAATGGATATTCGTGGCTTAGATCAATTTATTAATTTTATGCAGGAAGCTGAGTATATAAATTCTAAGAATATGGAGCTGTCTCAGTTAATATGGGAAGTAGATTTATATGAAAAAGAGTAAGATCTTACAGAGGGTTTTCTGGATTATTCTATTGGCACTGGCCTGGCAGTTAATATTCTGGAGTGGGAGATTTTCTCCACTGGTTTTTCCTTCATTGTCAGAAATCGCTCAAGCACTTATAGAATCGCTTATTAACGGCGAACTTAGCCGACAGTTACTCTTTTCTCTATCTATTATTGGCCAGGCCCTCTTTATTAGCCTACTACTTGCTTTATTTCTATCACTTACAGCACATTTTTCTGAGAATATAGCTGGACTGATAGATACCCTGGTAGCTCTTGCCCACCCATTACCGGGAATCGCCCTGATGCCTTTGATACTTATCTGGTCTGGTGCCGGACGTCAGGCCATTCTGGTGATTATTGTCCACTCAGTATTATGGCCGATGGTTTTGAATCTGAGGACTGGTTTTAGTTCTATCCCTGAGATATATAGGCTGGTTGGGCAAAATTATGGTCTAAGTAGGTTGCAGATACTGTTCCAGATTATGGTTCCGGCTGCACTGCCGTATTTTCTGGCTGGTTTGAAAATTGGCTGGGCCCGGGCCTGGCGAGCATTAATAAGTGCTGAAATGCTCTTTGGAGCAGTCAACAGTGTTGGTGGGTTAGGGTGGTATATTTTTCAGAAGAGGGTATTTTTTGATCTGCCCGGGGTTTTTGCCGGTATAACTGTGATTGTGATTATTGGTATTCTGGTTGAGGATTTTATATTTGATAAGATTAAAAATAAGACAGTCCAAAAATGGGGAATGGAGTCATGACAGAATATCTACATCTAAAAAACATTTATAAAAGCTATCAAAATGAAAAAGAAAATGAAAAAAAGTTTGTTCTGGAAAACATAGATTTTACTATAGATAGAGCTGAGTTTGCAGCGGTTCTGGGTCCTTCAGGTTGTGGAAAAACCACCTTATTAAAAATAGCTGCTGGGTTTATGGAAGCAGAACAGGGGGCTGTGTATTTAGCAGGAGAGAAGATTAGCGGACCTAGTGTAGATAGAATTATGGTTTTTCAGGAGTTTAGACAGCTCTTCCCCTGGAAAACAGTTCTGGATAATGTGGTTTTTGCTCTGCAAGCAAAAGACATTGGTAATAATTATGCAGAAAGGAAAAGGATGGCTTGCAGTTATTTAAAAAAGGTGGAACTGCCCGATGTTTTTAATTATTATCCCTATCAACTTTCCGGGGGTATGAAACAAAGGGCTGCACTGGCCAGAACACTGGCAGCTGATCCTGAAATAATGCTGATGGATGAGCCTTTTGGGAGCCTGGACAGCCAGACCAGAAGTAATCTGCAGAACTTGCTGATAGATATCTGGCAGGAGGCCGGGAAGACAATACTCTTTGTAACTCATGACATAGAAGAAGCATTAGTTCTGGCAGATAAGATTATACTTATGGAAAGTAACCCTGGCCGGATAAAAAAAATTATCAACAATAACCTTGACAGACCGCGGGATAGAGTCAGTACTGAATTTGTCCGCTTGTATAAAATTATTGCTGCTGTTTAACCTGGTATATTTTAATTTTCCATTCCTGTTTACCTATATATTTTGTGATTCTTATCCCGTATGTTTTATTTGTAAATTCATGAACAAGTTGGCAGTTATTATCCAGAAATTCTTTCATATCCTGATAATAGGGATAGATGTTCCCGTATAGTATATTCCAGACAGGTCGGTTATTATAAATAAAATCCATTTCTTCCGGGTAAATAATATATTCAATTTTATTGGTATTGATATAATCTTTAAACTCAAGATTATTTTCTTCCAGAAAGGCAAGATTTCTGTAGTCAAACAGCTGGCCGTTATTAAAATAGTAATCGGCATTGAGGTTGGCCAGGACCCGCTTATTTTTACCGACCACACTGGATATTTCTCTAAGATAATTATCATAATTATCATGGCTGTCTGTTGTCAGAGTAGCTGTTGTGTTCAAGGCCAGGACAATTATGAGAATTGTAGTAATAATATACATATATTTTTTCCTTACAATAGAGATGATGTTTAAGAGCATAAGGTAACAGACAGGAAAGATAAAGATAATACTTGTTTGATTGTATCGTCCAATAAGTACATAAGCTGTATTTATTCCTAGAAAAATTAAAAGTAAGGGGATATTTTTTTTATCTTTTTTTAAAAGCACCTGTAAAATAATGAAAACAATTGTCAGGGCAAAAAGGGCAAACTGAAATTTGACAGGGGGAATATAATAGGTACCACTGACTCTATAAAAGAGCTTTTGGTAAAAGTAATCCAGTCTGTCAAATTTAGTTGAAATTGAGCTAAAAACACCGAGTTTTTGACCATAGCTGCTATAGTTTTGTATAAAATTAGCATCGAAGTGGAAGCTTAGGGTTACAAAAAACAAAGCTATTCCTGCCAGGGTTCCCCCAAAAGCAAGGTAATTATGTAATTTGATTTTTTTAGTGATCAAAAGGTTATAGGTATAGAGGACTATAAAGACCAGAGCGATAATAAAGCTGTTGGGATGAATGCCTATTCCTGTTCCCAGCATTAAGCCCATGACAATATCCTGCCGGGTTGTATTTTGATAGCGATATTTAGATAGAAAATAGGTCAGGGCTATTAATAAGATTAATAAGAGTATAATCTCCTGTCTGGCAAAATGTGAGGCATAAATAAATTGAATATCAAGTGACATGATAACAGCAGCTGTGTTGGCCAGGATGTCTGACCTGGTAAAATGTTTTGCTAACTTATAAAATAGATATAAAGCCGCTGTACCGGTTAATAATGAGATGAAGCGGAAGGTGAAGATACTATAGCCCATCAGTTTTATAAAGATTATCTGGATTAAGTGAAATAGTGATTTGACAGCATGGGGATGTCTGGGGTAGAGATCAAAAAAGGGTTCAGTGACAGAAAGGTCTTTTTCTGCCAGTATATTTCTGGAAAGACCGCTTAACCAGGCTTCATCTGAATGGACAAAAGGGAAATTTGTTAGAAAGAACAGATTTGTGACAAAGAAAATTATCATAATGATATGTACTGCTTTTAACTTTTTAGGAAATTTCATCTAAATACCCCCAATCTATCAATATTATTATATCATCATAATTTTATTTCGGTAAATAAATTATCTAATAGAGTCTGTTCGAAAAGTATTAGTATATATCGACAGGGATTATATATCCCTTCACTCAATGGTAACACCTTAACTTCGTTCAGGGATATATAATCCCCTATTTATATCTTTTCGAACACATACTAATAGTGAGTAATTATGTGGTGTTTGAATTGTGGATAATTTTAGAGACTGACCAATATATTTACTTAATTGTCTTTCGGCTCACTGACTCTTCTTTTTATTACGCATGGTTGAGTCAGTATCAGGCCATCGAGGCCAAGTTCCATGCCTCCAGACAATTTCTAGAGTTGTTCAGTAAATATATTGGTCTGGTTTATGATAAGTAATTAACTTTGAGTAAAAAGTGGTTATAAGAAAACACTAATGATTGTTGATTAAGTTTGGATACCGTAAGTTAATTTTTATATCACCACCGTATTAGATAATCAAATACACTATAATAAAAACTTATACCTACAGAGGGGATTTTTGTATTATAATATTAGTAGAGATTGTGCTTAATTTAACAATATAAAATTGACAAGTAATATTGGAGGTGGAAGAGTGAACAATATATCAAAACTTTTATTACTTATCATGATCATACTTATAACAGTTACAGCTTGTACAAGTACAAAGGCCCCGGGAGAAAAGGGGCAGGAGATTATTAGTGCCAGAGATACCCTGAAATCTGTCTCAGGAGAAGAGGCTGTACTGGTAGATGCGCAAAATTCAAGTGCTTATAAGGATGGTCATGTGGAAGGTGCAGTCAATATCAGCAGGAATGATATTACTACTTTTGGCCCATTCCCTAACATGCTGGCGCCAGCAGAAAAAATAGAAAAAGTATTGGGTGAAAAGGGTATAGCAAATGATTCCACAGTAATTGTTTATGACAATAATAACAATATGGATGCAGCCAGATTATGGTGGACGATGAAAGTTTATGGCCATGAAGATGTTAAAGTAGTAAGTGGTGGACTTAAAGCACTTCTTAAAGCTGGAGCAGAGAAATCTACTCTTATGGCTGATATGTCAGCAGTAAAATATGAAATAACAGAAAAAAATGAAGAGATGTTGGCCAGCAGGGAAGATGTCAAAGCTGAGGTTAATAATCCACAGGATGATGTAGTATTACTGGATGTCCGAACCCAGGAAGAATATAATGCAGGGACAATTCCTGCTTCAGTTCATTTGAATTATGAGTATAATAATTTTGATGATGGTACATTTAGACCTGTAAGACAGATTCATACTTTATATAGAGACAAAGAAATAACACCTGAGAAGACGGTCATTATGTATTGCAAAACCTCTATCAGGGCTGCTCAGACATACCTTGCACTATATAATGCTGGTTATAGGGATTTGAAGATATATGATGGAGCCTGGATTGAATGGTCTTCAGATACTTCTCTGCCAGTTGAAATACCTGATGGTACAGGGATTAAAACTAATTTTCAGGATGGGTCTTAAAAGTCTTATACAATACGTAAAAAAATCTAAAATATATTTCAGGAGGAATGATAATGAGAAGAAAAATGATATTTTCAATAATGATGGCATTGGTATTAGTAACCGGTATAGTTGGTACAGGTTCTGTTCTGGCTGTATCAGAGAAGGTTGAAGAGGCAGTTAATAGTTATTTTGCCAATCTACCTGAAGACAATAGCATGATAGCTGAGGACAGTTTTATTGAAAAGGTCAAATCAGGTGAAAAGCTCTTTATTCTTGATATAAGACAGGCTGATGTTTATAATGAAGGACATATCAAGGGAGCGATTAATCTGCCCTGGGGTCCAGATGCTATTCCAGAAAATCTTGATAAGCTGCCTGCTGATGAAACTATTTATGTCTATTGCTATACAGCGCAGACTGCTAATCAGACTGTAGCTTTATTAAACTTTGCCGGTTTTGAGGCTAAGTCAGTTAGGTTTGGCTGGAATCTGGGAATTAGCAGGGTAGCTGGTTATGAAGCAGTTGTCGAGACAAAAAACAATGAACTTGAAGGTACAAGCCCATACAAAATAGCTCCTGAGATTAAAGACGCTGTTGTTGACTATTACCAAGGTTTAGCTGATGTTGATGGTACGATGTTTAAGAATTACAAAATTAGTGAAGATTTACTCAAGATGACAATTGATGCTGAACAGGACATTATTATTCTTTCTATAAGACAATCATCAGCTTATAGTAAAGGACATATTCCTGGAGCTATAAATATTCCCTGGGGTAAAGGAATGCAGGAGTATTTTGGTCAATTACCCGCAGACAAGAAAATTGTAGTCTACTGTTATACAGGTCAGACAGCAGGCCAGACAGTGGCAGGTTTGAGGATGTTAGGTTATGATGCAGTATCTCTCAATGGTGGTATGGGTACAGCAGCAAATAAACCCTATGGGTGGTCAAATAAGGGCTATGAAATTGTAAAATAAATTGATAACAAGGAGTTTCCCTTTGAACATAGGTTTAAAAAGGGAAACTTCTCCCTCTATTTTGGTACACTCTTTTGAGAATTAAAGTACAAATTATGGTAAAGTATCAAGGGAGGAATTGTAATGAAGAAGACAGAGAATATTTTAGGTTTTATAGTTATATTATTAGTGTTAGTCCTGGGTAAAGGTTTCTTAAAAACTGACCTTTTATTTTTCAGACTTTTAATAGGTGTAGGATTAGGTTACGCCCTGGCAAGGGCTTATACAGGGTTTGCTGGGAGTGTTAACCGGGCCTATAGGACTGGGTCAACTAAATTAATGAGAACTATGATGTTTATGTTTTTTATTACTGCTTTAATAACAAGCGCATTTTTATTTAAATCAGATCCTGTTAATTATAATCTCTGGATAAACCCTATCAATATGGGACTAATTTTAGGTGGATTTTTATTTGGTTTTGGAATGTCAATTTCTGTTTGTTGTGCCTCCGGGGTGCTTACTGACCTATCGGCAGGATTTCCCAGGGCTTTTATTACCCTGCTTTTTTTCTGTTTAGGTGTGTTTCTCGGTTTTCCTGTACAGAGGACTGCCAGCTGGGTTAGAAATTCCTGGTTTATTACCCCTACAGGAGTGAGAATAAATGAAGGTGTTTTTCTGCCTGATCTCTTTCAATGGGATGGTTTAGGCGGTTATCTGGGGTCACTTATCTTACTGGCTCTATTTTGTGCTGTAGTAATATTTGTTTCCTATTATTATGAGAAAAAACTTAAAGAAAATGATAAATATCTTGGTCATGGGATGGAAATACAGCAGGAACAGATAACGGAATTAGAACTGAAAAATTTCAAACCCTTTAGTGCCGAAACTTATGAACATATTTTTGCTAAACCCTGGACATTAAAACAGGGGGCAGTAGTAATGAGTATTATATTTACCCTCTTAATGGGGGTTACCAGGGCCGGATGGGGGGCGTCTACCCCTTATGGTATCTGGCTGGGCAAGGTATTAATGTTTTTGGGTATTTCAGCTGAATCTCTTGCTGATTTTACTAAAATGTCAGCAGATGTTTTCAAATTACCCTTTTTCCAACATGAAGTTTCAGTACAAAACTTTGGGATTATTGTGGGGGCAGTTATTTATCTCTTGACTGCTGGTAAGTTTAAAGCTATTTTTACCTCAGAACTTAAGATAAGTAAAAAGGAAATACTTTTATATGCCTTAGGTGGTATTACTATGGGATTAGGGACCCGTTTTGCCAATGGGTGTAATGTTGGTGCATTATATACCCCAATTGCTAACTTCTCTCTATCAGGTTGGGTGTTTTTAGTTTTTATGATTGTCGGTGGGATTATTAGTAATAGGATCTTTTTTAGCCCTCCACTGACCAGTAGTGGCAATCTTAAAAAGCAGGGTAGTGAAATTAGTATGTAATTATAAATAAACTATATAAGTAGCACTTAAATATAACACTTTTGCGTTCCAGCCAATTATATTAATTCCGCTTGTCGTTCGTTACGGCGTCTTGCCTTCACTCACTGTCACATATTTTTCACTCCGGCGTCCTGCCTACGTGAAAAATATAGAGTCGCTCCATTAATATAATTGGCTTACACAAAGTATTAGTGTGAATAAATTGAATGTAACTTATATAGAAAAATATTGAGTTATAAATAAATCAACTAAACAGACCGAAAATAATAATTAGGAGGTACTTTATAATGGCAAATAGGATATTAGTTGTCGGTGGTGTAGCTGGAGGTGCTTCGGTTGCAGCAAGGGCAAGAAGGCTTGATGAGTCTGCAGAGGTAATTATGTTTGAACGGGGCCACAATGTTTCTTTTTCTAATTGTGCACTTCCCTTTCATTTAAGTGGTATTGTAGAGAAAAGTGAAGACCTGGTATTGATCTGTCCTGAGACATTCAAAAAAAGATATAATATTGAGGCAAGGACAAGGAATGAAGTTACTAAAATAAAGAGGGATGAGAAAAAAGTAGTTGTTAAAAACCTGGAAACTGGTGAAGAATATGAAGAAAAATATGACAAATTAGTTTTGTCCCCTGGTGCTAATCCAATTTTACCTGCCAGTATTGAGGGAATAGACAGTAAAAATGTATTTACAGTTAGAAATGTTCAGGATATTAGCAAGCTAAATAATTATATAAAGGACAATAATATCAATGATATTGCTGTTGTAGGTGGTGGTTTTATTGGTATAGAGGTTGCAGAGAATCTTCACCTTGCCGGGAAAGATGTCAGTCTAATAGAAGCCTTGGACCAGGTTATGTCGCCTTTTGATTATGATATGGCTCAAATACTGCATAAAGAGTTATATGACAAAGGGGTTAATCTGATTTTAAATGATGCAGTTAAAAAGATTGATCAGGAATATATAGAGTTAGAGTCTAGTAAAAGAGTTAAGGCTGAAGCAGTAGTTATGGCAGTTGGAGTTAGTCCTGAAACTAAACTAGCAGAAGAGGCTGGCCTGGAAATAGGTGAAACAGGTGGAATTAAGGTGGATCACAACTACCGTACAAGTGATAAAGATATATATGCAGTGGGTGATGCTATAGAGGTATTTTGTTCCATAACTAAAAATAAAACGAGGCTACCACTAGCTGGTCCGGCTCAGAGACAGGCCAGGGCAGCAGCTGACCACATTAACAGTATTCCTCATTCAAATAAAGGGATTATTGGTTCTTCTGTAGTCAAAATCTTTGATCTGAATGCTGCCTCTACAGGTATAAATGAAAAGACTGCCCGAAAAGCAGGGATTCCCTATGATTTTGTTTATATTATCCCTTCAGATATAGTAGGTTTAATGCCTGACAGTAATCCACTCTACTTTAAGTTAATATATGAATACCCAAGCGGGAAAATCCTCGGTGCTCAGGCGATTGGAAAAGGTGATGTGGCTAAGAGAATAGATGTTGCTGCAACATTAATCCGTATGGGTGGCACCCTGGAGGATTTAAAAGAATTAGAATTATGTTATGCCCCTTTATTCAGTACAGCCAGAGATGTAGTAAATCAGGCTGCCTTAGTGGGATTAAATATTTTACATGGACAATTCGAACAGGTGCCGGTCACTAAAGTTAGAGAACTGGTAGAGAATGATGCCTTTATTGTAGATGTGCGGGAAGAAGATGAGTACAAAGCAGGACATCTCAAAAATGCTGTAAATATTCCTCTGAGTGAACTCAGGGACAGGGCAGGTGAAATTCCAGAAGATGAACCAGTCTACTTACACTGCCGTTCAGCCCAGAGAAGCTATAATGCTATAATGGCTTTACAGGGGATGGGTTATGATAATGTATGTAATATTTCCGGTTCCTTTTTGGGTATCTGTTGTTATGAATTTTATCAGGATCAGGTTACAGGCAGGGAGAAGATCGTAACTGAATATAATTTTAACTAAAAGGAATATGATAATGTTAGATTCAGGTATATATTTTGAAATTTCTCCAGAAAAGTGATATTATTATTACGGCCATCGGGTTTATACTTGGTGGCCTTACTAATATTTGTTTGCTTAGACAGGGGCGTGTGAGTTATGGACTTATTAAAGGATAAACAGGGAGCAAATAATTCGGAAAAGAAAAAGAGTAAAACTGAAAAAAAGATGACTGTAGCAACCTGGCTGGTGATTTTCCTTGCCTGGTATGTACTAAGCAGATTAGAGGTATTTTCTGCAACCCTGGTGCCATCACCATTCAGAGTCTGGACAGCCTTCCTCGGGCTTTTAAATGATGGTTATAACGGGATTTCTCTCTGGGGTCACCTGGGAGCAAGTTTCAAAAGATTGTTGGTATCTTTAATCTTTGCTATTATAACTGCTGTTCCACTGGGTCTTTTAAGTGGATATTTTAGTAAGATTGAAGCTGTGATTGACTCTGTAGTTGAATTTTACCGCCCTTTGCCACCACTTGCTTATTATACACTGCTTATCTTATGGTTTGGAATAGATGATACGTCAAAAGAAATACTATTATTTCTGGCAGCCTTTGCCCCTATTTACATTGCCTGTGTATCTGCTGTAAGTAAAATTAACAGGGATTATATCTTGAGTGCTAAGTCACTGGGGGCAAATCAAAAAAACGTCTTTTTTAAGATAGTATTACCTGCCTGTTTACCTGAGATTTTTACAGGTGTTAGGACAGCCTTTGGGGTAGCTTATACTACACTGGTTTCTGCTGAAATGATAGCAGCAACTTCAGGTATAGGCTGGATGGTACTTGATGCAGCAAATTTTTTAAAAAGCGAGATTATTTTTATTGGTATCTTGATAATGGGTATTACCGGTATCTTGATAAATGCTGGATTACGGTTTTTAGAGAAGAAGATTGTCTTCTGGAAAGGTGAGGTATAAGGAGATTAAAATGGAGGTTGATTATGAGTTTACGTAAAAGGATATTATCAATTATATTGCTAGGGGCTATAGCTGTTTCTCTGATAGCCTGTGGTAATGGTTCTGGCAGTCAAAGTTCAGGTAATTTACCTGCAGAAATAACTTTTGGTATTCTTCGGGTTCCTAATGAGGAAACAATAGCTATAGCTGCAGGATTATTTGATAAGTATTTTACGGAAAAGGGAATTGAGTGTAATTTTGTTGTTTTTGATTCAGGGTCAGAGGCCAACAAGGCTTTAGCATCAGGGAGTATTGATTTTGCGACAATGGGAAATATCAATTCTATTACTGCTCTCTCCAGAGAGCTTAATGTAGAAATGGTCTGGATTCATGAAGTATTGGGAGAAATTGAAGCCCTGGCAGTTAAAGAGGGTTCAGGTATTAATAAGATAGAAGACCTGGCTGGAAAAAGAATTGCAGTTCCTTTTGCTTCTACCTGTCATTTTATTTTATTAAATGTCCTTAAAGATGCTGGAATTGAAGGTGAAGTACAGTTATTAGACATGCAGACAACAGAGATTGTTGCGGCCTGGGAAAGAGGGGATATTCAGGCAGCTTATACCTGGCAGCCTTCACTTGGAAAATTACTGGAAAGTGGGAGAGTTTTGATTTCAAGCCAGGATATGATTGAGAAAGGATATATAACAGCCAATGTAGAGGTGGTTAAAAAAGATTTTGCCCGGAAATATCCAGAGCTAGTGACAGCAGTTATTGCCTGTTTAACAGAAGCAGCAGATATTTATAGACAGAACCCGGAAAAAGCTGCCACCATTGTAGCTGAGGAACTGGGGATTACAGCAGAAGAGGCTTTGTTACAGATGCAGGGGTCAAGTTGGTATACTCCAGAAGAATTACTTGGTGAAGGGTTTTTGGGTAGCACTGAAGAGCCTGGGGCTTTTGCAGTCGTGATGAAAAATACTGCTGATTTTCTTAAGAAACAAAAATTTATCGATTATTCACCTACACAGGAAGAGTTCAATGAATATGTTAATCCTTTATATATTGAAAAGTATTTAGAATTGGAATAATACAACTTTAGAGATCGACAGATATATTTGTTTCTCTGGTCGTGTACCGCAGGCACTCCGCATTTAAGTAGACCGTACAAGAAAATTGAGGTTGCGCTGCGGTGTCCTACCTTCGCTTACTATCGAGAAATTCTCCTTCGGCTCACTGAACCCTCTTTTTATTACGCAAGGACGGTTCAGTATCAGGCCATCGAGGCCAAGTTCCATGCCTCCAGACAATTTCTAGAGTCGTCCAGTAAATATATTGATTTTGATTTATGATAAGTAGTTAACTTTGAGTTTAATTCAGAAAGGAATAAACTATATGGTAGATGAAGAAAAACAGGAGATTCTAATAGATGTTAAAAATTTAAAACTGGCATATGGAACAGGGGACGATTCAATTCTGGCCTTAGAAGACATAAACTTGAAGATTAGACGGGGGGAGTTTTTATGTGTTTTAGGTCCTTCTGGCTGTGGTAAGAGTACGCTTTTAAAAACTATGGCTGGTTATATTAAACCTACCGAGGGAAATTGTCTTATGCAGGGAGAAGCTATTGAAGGACCTGACTGGCATAGAGGGGTTGTATTTCAGTCTTCAACCCTATACCCCTGGATGAGTGTAAAGGATAATGTAGAGTTTGGCCCTAAAATGAGAGGTCTTCCAGCAGAAGAGATTGAAGAAATCAGGGCCTATTTTTTGGAGCAGGTTAAATTGGCTGGATTTGGTGATAAATTCATCTTTGAACTCTCAGGAGGCATGAAACAGAGGGTAGCACTGGCCAGGGTTCTGGCCAACTACCCCCAGGTAATTCTGATGGACGAGCCCTTTGGGGCTTTAGATGCTTTGACCAGAAATAATATGCAGAATTTGATTCGTAATATCTGGAAAGATAATAATACTACCATATTTTTCATCACCCATGATGTTGATGAAGCCTTATGCCTGGGGACGAGGATTGTTGTTATGTCCAAGCGGCCAGGGACAATACTAAAGGAGTTTAATGTTGGATTTACTCATCAAATATTTGAACATAATTCAAAAGATGTAGTTTATAAAGAGGATTACTTTGATATTAAAAACGAAATCTTGGATCTTATTAATAGTCAGATTGAGGAATAAGGATTAATAATTTTAATTGACAAATTTTATTAATTGTTATATACTATATATGAACAATTATTCAAATAAACATATATTTAAATGAATTATGGGAGGAAAAATATTATGGCAGAAGCGGTACTAGTAAAAAATGAGTTTAAAACAAAGTATATTCTTAGGGGGTTAGCCTGTACCAGTTGTGCAGCTAAAATTGAAAAAGCGGTGCAGGAATTGCCATATGTAGTAGAAGCAGAGTTGAATTTTGCTGTCTCTACGATAATAATTAAAGGCAGTGAAAGAACAAAAAACATGGATAAGGAATTACAGTTTATAGCTAATAAGATTGAGAATGGGGTTAAAGTGGAAAAAGAGGGAAAAAGGACTCTTCGGCAGGAAAACAATACATCTAAAAAAGAAAGGGCTAAAGATAATACTGATATAACTAAGAAAAGTAATTATCAGTATAGATTTTGGTCAGGTGTAGGGATTTTTGTTCTGGCCTTAATTTTTCTGCAGGTTCCTATTCTAACGAATGGGTTGTCTAGGTTTACTTTCTATCTTAAATACCTTCTTTTTGGTTCAAGTTATCTGTTAATTGGCAGTCCAGTATTAATAGCAGCATTTAAAAATATAAAAAGGGGTCAGGTCTTTGATGAAAATTTTTTGATGAGTATAGCAACACTAGGTGCTTTTGCTATTCAGGAGTTTCCTGAAGGGGTAGCAGTAATGTTGTTCTATATGGTGGGAGAGATGTTTCAGGAGAAAGCGGTTGACCGTTCTCGTCGTTCGATTAAGGATCTGATGGATATTAGACCTGATTATGCTAACCTAAAATGGGGAGAAGAAACTATTAAGGTTGCTCCGGAAGATGTCCAGACAGGAGATATTATAGTAATTAAACCTGGTGAAAGAGTGCCTCTTGATGGAAAGGTATTGAAAGGGAGTTCTCTGGTAGATACTTCTGCCTTAACAGGTGAATCTGTACCTCGCCGGGTTAAAAGCGGAGAGGAGATACTCAGTGGTATGATTAATAAGGTTGGCTTACTGACTGTAAAAGTCAACAAAGAATATAATCAGTCAACGGTGGCCCAGATTCTTGACCTGGTCGAAAATGCTACTGCAAAGAAGGCTGCTATTGAAAAGTTTATTACAAAGTTTTCCCGTTATTATACACCAGTAGTAGTTTATTCTGCCCTGGCTATAGCAATATTACCACCTCTATTTTTAACAGGGGCATCTTTTTCTGACTGGGTTTATCGTTCTCTAATTTTTCTGGTTGTCTCCTGTCCCTGTGCACTGGTAGTATCTATTCCTCTGGGATTTTTTGGGGGAATTGGCCGGGCTTCCCGTCAGGGTATCCTGGTTAAAGGTGGTAACTATCTAGAGGCTTTAAATGATGTAAAACAGATTGTCTTTGATAAAACCGGTACTTTGACGAAAGGTGAATTTGTTGTCAGCAAAATAAAGCCATATAATGGTCATAGTAAAGATGAACTCCTGACTAAGGCAGCCTATGCTGAGAGTCACTCAACACACCCAATTGCCAAATCTATTATAGAAGCCTGTGAATATAAAATTGACAATAATAAAATAGAAGACTATCAGGAATTCTCCGGCCGTGGTATTAAAGCGGTGATAGATGGGCAGGAAGTACTGGTCGGCAATAATAAGCTGATGGACCAGGAACAGATTGATTACCAGGAAGTTACTGAAGAAGCTACGGAAGCTACGATTGTCTATATAGCTATTGACAATGTTTATGCCGGTTATATTACTATAGCTGATCACCTAAAAGATGATTCACTTAAGGCGATAAAGGCATTGAAACAGGCTGGTATACGAGAAATAACAATGTTTACTGGAGACAGGGAAAATGTTGCCCGAAAGATTGCTAAAAGACTTGGTCTTGACAATTATTATGCTGAACTATTACCAGCTCAGAAAGTCGAAAAGGTTGAAGAATTATTAAAAAAACAGGACAAAAAAGATAAACTAATTTTTGTTGGTGATGGAATAAATGATGCACCAGTACTTGCCAGGTCAGATATAGGGGTGGCTATGGGAGGACTGGGATCTGATGCAGCTATAGAAGCAGCAGATGTAGTATTAATGACAGATGAACCTTCTAAACTGGTTACGGCCATTAATACTGCCCATAAAACCAGACAAATAATCTGGCAGAATATTATTTTTGCCCTGGGAATTAAGGGAATTGTGCTGATTATGGGGGCATTAGGTATAGCTACTATGTGGGAAGCTGTATTTGCCGATGCTGGTGTTGCTTTACTGGCGGTATTAAATGCTATGAGGATTAGTCGCAATCCTTGATTTTTACTATATAATAGAATATAATAAGAAAGATGGAAAGTCAGTGATATAACTAAAAGGAGTAGTAACCCGTCATACCCGACTAGAGGGGATGTTATAATATGAAAGACAAAAATAAAATATGTGATATATGTGAGGTCTTTAATCCTAACAAACGGGTTGTTGGATTAATGGAGGATAATAAACTCAAGGAAGATGTAGTCTATGACTTAGCCGAAATATTTAAGACTATTGGTGATCCTACCAGAATTAAAATACTTTATGCCTTAAAAGAGCGGGAATTATGTGTTTGCGATCTATCTGAACTGCTGGAGATGAGTTCATCTGCAATATCTCATCAATTAAGGGTTTTAAGAAATAACAAGCTGGTTAAATTCCGTAAAGAGGGTCGTTCTGTTTATTATTCCCTTGATGATGACCATGTTTTAACTCTATTTTGTCAGGGGTTAGAACATGTTCTAGAAGATAAATAAACCTTAAATCATATTCAAAAAGAAGAACAACAAAAAAAATCTCTTTATCTGTCTGTGAATATTTAGCAGGTGGGTAGGGGATTTTTTTTTGCCAAAATATAAATAAATAAAATTATTTATAGTGAACCACCCTACTTAGTAGAAATAAGCAGATGTTTTTAAAAAGTATGATTAATAGTTAAAAATATAGTAAAGAAGGTGAATTAAATTAAAACAAAAAAAACAGATAGTATAAAAAACCTACAGGAAAAAATTGATAGGGATAGGAATATAGGTTCTTATGGAATAAAGGTTGAAGAGGCAGCTGGAGATATTATAGTAACTGGTATAGTAGATACTTTGGATGAGCTAAAATATACAGAAAATTTATTAAATGCTCTGACTGCTAATAAAAAGATTGAAATGGCAGTTAGTGTAAGTACTGATGGTGCAGTAACTGATGATGATAGTTTGCTGGAAGTTGCTGAAGAAATAGCAGATAATCCCGAATTGAAGGATAAAATTAACATTAGAGTAAATAAGGGTAAAGTTCACCTTTCGGGGCAGGTTGATCAGCGCGAATTAAAAGAAGAAGCTGAAAATACAGCGGCTAAGGCCCGGGGTGTAATAGCTGTAGAGAATCAAATTAAGGTAGGTACTAATGCTAGAAATGAGGGTGTAGACGATATTTTTCATAGCCAGGTGAGGAATGATGAAGAAGAATAAGCATTTATAAAATTTATTTAATGTATATAAAAAGAAATAAAAGATAAAATATGTATGAGGTGATTAATGTGAATCTTAGCCAAAAAGAAAAAATGCTTTTACAGGATCAGAAAACCCATGAAGAAATATGTATTGAAAAGTATACAAATTATGCAGGTCAGGCTCAGGATCCTCAGTTAAAAGATATGTTTAACACTTATGCTGGTCAAGAAAAACAGCATTTAAACACAATTAATCAAATTTTGAGTGGTTCTGTTCCCCAGATGGGTGGGGGAGTTCAGAACCAGCAGGCTAAACAACAAAGTAATCAACAAGCTGTGCAAAATAAAGGTAATCAGACTGGAATGTCAAATCAAAACGATGCTAAGCTATGTAATGATTTGTTAATGACAGAAAAATATGTTTCAGGGACCTATGATACTGCTATCTTTGAGTTTGCTGACTCCGATATTCGTAATGTTTTAAATCATATTCAAAAAGAAGAACAACAACATGGAGAAGGTATCCTAAATTATATGCAGAATAGTGGGATATCTAGTATCCAACAATAGGTTTTTTAAATTTATAGCACAGTATATTTATTACCTTTTTTTCAAATAATATCTATAATACTAAAAAAAAAGGAGGATTAATATGACCGTTGGTTTGCAGACCCATATGGATAGATATCAGAAGTGTATTGAGATTTGTAATAAGTGTATGGTTGAATGTGAGTTTTGCCTGGATGCCTGTTTACATGAACCAGATGTTGCTAACAGAATTGAGTGTATGGAAATGTTGAAGGACTGTATTGAGATATGTTCTGTTTCTGCAAAATACATGGCTGGTAATAGTCAATTTGCTAGTCAAATATGTCAATTATGTGCTGATATCTGTGATGCCTGTGCTGCTGAGTGTAATGAATTTAAAGATAATCACTGTCAAACCTGTGCCCAGGTCTGCCGTGATTGTGCTACAGAATGTCGTAATATGGTACAGTCTTAAGAATAAGATAACCCTGTCTGGGGATGTCCAGACAGGGTTATCTTTATTTTATGATTAAATTCTATTTTTATTTTGACTTTCAGATATTAGCCTTTTTCTCAGGGATTATCTCCAGTATCTCATTAAAATCAGTAATCTCCAGGGCCTGCATTATTTCTTCTAAAGTATTAAATTGGATGCCTTCAGTATTACCTTTGACAATTTTATAAATTGCAGGAGAGGTAAGAGAAGTCTTTTTAGTCAGCCAGTAAGTAGATTTATTTTTTTTACTTAATAGATCTTTGATTTTAAGTCTTATCATTATAGTATCACGTCCTTATTATTATTATAATAAATACTTAACTACAAAACAATAAACTAAAATAAACTAACTTGACTTATAATAATTATAATTATATAATATTGATAAAGATAATTTTATAATATAAAGTCTAAATAATAATTATAAATGATAAATAGGCATATTGGTGCCCTATATAACTGAGATATGTTTTAATTAATGTTAGAAAATGATTTTAAAGGCGTTGTCCTATAAAACTGGTTTTAGAGATGGTCTGCAATTTTTGTCAGAAATAATCACTAGTAGGGATAGATAGAGATATTTACTTGCAAATTTTATGCTTATAATTTTGTATTTCTTGTGATAATATGTTATAAATTTAATAGTAAACATAATAATAAGCTTAAACAATAATTTAAAAAAGGGGTAATTTAATAGTGTTTAGAGTAAAGAAAAATATAGTAATACCAGTATTTATAATTCTACTTTTATCTCTATCAATTTTAATAAGCAATGCGGCTGCTGACAGCTTAATCATACACTTTATAGATGTGGGACAGGCTGATTCGATTTTTATCCAGCTCCCCAATAGTCAGACTATGTTGATAGATGGTGGAAATAATGGGGATGGTTCTTTAATAATAAACTATATTAAAGGACTTAAAAAATCGAACAATAAGATTGATTATTTGATCGGGACCCATCCCCATGAGGATCATATTGGTGGACTTGATGATATAATTAATGAATTTGATATAGGCAGGGTATTTATGCCCAAGGTTAGCCATAGCAGTAAAACTTTTGAAGATTTAATGTTGGCTATCAGGGATAATGGTTTAAAAATATCTGCCGCTCAGGTTGGACAAACAATATTTAATGATGATAATATAGATTTAAAGGCTGTTATACTTTCACCAGGCCGGGATTCCTATGATGAATTAAATAATTATTCAGTAGTAATAAGACTGGTTTATGGTGATACTACTTACTTGTTTACCGGGGATGCAGAAGGGCTGGTTGAAAATGAACTACTCAGGCAGCAGCTGGATTTAAAGGCAAATGTTTTAAAGGTGGCTCACCATGGCAGCAGTTCTTCTACAGGCGAAAGATTTCTGAAGGCTGTAGCACCACAGTATGCTGTTATTTCTGTCGGCAAGGATAATAGCTACGGTCATCCCTCCCAGCTTATTATAGACAGATTGCAGAGAGATAACATTAAGATCTATAGAACAGACAGGCAGGGGACTATTATTGCCAGTAGTGATGGTAATAAAATCAAATTTAATAAAGAAGAATTAGTAATGGATAGTAATGTGCTAAGGGATACTGGAGTTTATCTTTCCATGGTAACTTTAACAGGCTCTGTGGAGAGTGTTGTAATCTCAAATAACACTGCTGATACTGTTAATCTATCAAACTGGAAATTAGTCAGTGAGGTAGGTGGCCAGGAATATATCTTTCCTAAAGGGACAGAGATACCAGCTCAGGGTCAGTTGAAAGTTGTAAGTGGAAGAGGGGCTAAAGCAGAGCAGCCGGGTGTTATATTGTGGAATAATTCTTATATCTGGAATAATGATGGAGACCCGGCTGTTTTATATGCTCCATCAGGTCAATTAGTATCAAGGTTTCCCAGAGAGGAGTGATGACCAGGTGTTAATTATTGACCGTTTTGAGGCTGATAAAGCAGTTATTGAATTTAGTAAAGGGGATGATATAGTAATCTTTGATATTCCCAGACTGGCCCTTCCGGTTGATGTTGGAGAAGGGGATATACTTAGCATAGAAATTAATAAAGATGCCAGTCAAAATAGGAAAAAAGAAATGCAAAAATTTAGTGATGGTCTTTTTGAATGAATGAAGGAGATGAAGAGAAAGATGGGAATAATTATTAAAGAAGTAAGTAGTAAAACTGACCTGGAGGATGTACTGGCTTTGAGAGAAGAGGTCTTTATTGAAGAACAGGGGATAGACCCTGCTCTGGAAAGAGATAGTTATGATCAGGCTGCTGTGCATGTCCTGGCCCAGGAGGGCTCTAAGGTGATTGCCTGTGGTAGGGTTATATTTAATGATTCTTATGGTAAGATTGGACGTGTTGCAGTTGCAAAATCTTGGCGCAAACAGGGAATAGGCAGGAAGATATGTCAGAAAATAATAGCTATAGCTGATGAAAGAAACTGTTCTAGATTGGTTTTGGAGGCCCAGGTGGATGCGGTAGATTTCTATAGGAAACTTGGTTTTGAAACAAATGGGGATATTTTTCAAGAGGCCGGGATTGAGCATATAAAAATGACAGCAACTCTTTAAAAATAAATCTTGTATAATTTCAATATATTGTATTTTGTATAATTCTAATTATAGATTTTTCTTGATTTTTAAGGTTATTTTTGATATATTATAATAAAATCATTTGAAACGTTTCAAATTTAATTCAGAAAGGATTAACTATGGGAGTTACTTTAAAAGATGTTGCAAAAAAGGCAGGAGTATCTATTGGTACAGCTTCAATGGCACTAAATAATAGTGAAAAAGTAAATATTGATACCTACAAAAAGGTACGTAAAGTTGCCCGGGATTTAAAATATATTCCTAATGCCAGGGCCAGGGCTCTTGTAAAGCAGTCCACAAAGATCATTGGTCTGGTAGTTCCTCATATTATTAACCCCTTTTTTGCTGAGCTGGCTCAGGCGGTAAAGGATACTGTAAAAAAAGAGGGATATAATGTAATCTTATGTAGTACTGATGGTAAGGCAGAAGAAGAGGCCCATTATATAGACCTTTTTAAAAGTGGGATGGTAGATGGTGCTATTTTTACTTCCCAGGAAAACCTATCCAGGGACAATTACCAATTGTTAGAGGAACTGGCAGTGGATTATATTCCGGTGGTTAATATTAATAGTCAGGATTTTGGGAGTAATTTGATTCCGGTAATAAAGACAGACCTGAAAAAAGCGGGTTATCTGGCAACCAAATATATGATTGAGCTGGGCCATCAAAAAATTGGCTTTGGCAGTCACAGCCCTCGAAGGTTTGAAGGATATAAAGAGGCAATGAAGGAACATGGGCTTTACAACCCCAAATACGTTTATTATCCAATGAGCTCTGTTGATGAAGTAGTTGATAATATACTACAGTCTAGGAGCAAACCAACTGCTTTTGTCTGTTATAATGATAAAAGTGCTATAAAAATGATTCAGTTACTGGTAGGGCAAGGGCTCAGGGTGCCTGAGGATATTTCTGTCTGTGGAACTGATAATATCCGTATGTCCAAACATTATAATCCACCACTGACCACCATTAATATTCCCAAAACAGAAATAGGGGATAAGGCTGCTAGACTGCTATTAAAGCTTATTGTAGGAGAGAGGCCTGCAGAAAGTGATATGGAAATTAACTTTCCGACAGAATTGGTAATTCGAAAATCTACTGCCAGCATAAAATAGCTTTTATATAAATATATTATTTTAGACTAAATTTGAAACGTTTCAAAAATGAAGGATTTTTGTCGGATTTCTTTTGGGGGTGGTTAATTATTGATAATGTCTAAAGGGTGTCAATAGGTGAGACAAAAATTAACAGAATATTTTTAAAGGAGGAAAAAGTATGAAAAAATCTATAACTTTATTGTTGGTGTTATTTATGGTGCTGATAGGTGCTGTGAGCACTTGTGCAGTTAGGGCAGGTGCCGATGTAACAATTACAGTCTGGTGCTGGGACCCATCATTTAATATCTATGCTATGGAAGAGGCAGCAGAAATTTATGCGGGAATAAATCCTAATGTAAAAATTGATGTTGTCGAAACAGCCTGGGAAGATATACAAACAAAACTGACAACAGCAGTAAGTGGGGGGCAGACCGATACACTCCCTGATATCTTACTTATGCAGGATAATGCACTGATGAAAAATGTTATCAATTTCCCTGATACATTTGTAGATATAACAAATTCAGGAATTGATTTTTCCAGTTTTGCTGATTTCAAGGTAGCTCTTACTATGGTTGATGGCAAAAATTATGCTGTGCCATTTGATAATGGGGCTGCCATTATTATGCAGTAAGAGAGATATTCTGAAGGAAGCGGGTTATACCCTGGATGACCTAACAGATATTACTTGGTCTGAGTATATAGCAATAGGTAAAGATGTCCTGGCCAAGACCGATAAACCCCTGGCCTCTGCTGTAGCTGGCGAGCCAGATTTTCTAATGTTGATGCTGCAGAGTGCCGGCAGTTGGATGTTTGATGATCATGGTGAGGTATATATCACTGAAAATGATGTTTTAAAAGAGGTAATTGAAGTTTACGTAGAACTGGTTAAGAGTGGTGTGGTAGTTGAAGTAAATGACTGGGATCAGTATATTATGTTCATTTAACCGTGGTACTGTTGCTGGAACAATTAATGGCTGCTGGATTATTGGTTCAATTACACCTCAGACAGAACAGAAAGGTGTGTGGAGGATTACTAATGTACCAAGACTTGATAAGGCAGCAGGGGCTGTTAACTATAGTAATCAGGGTGGTTCAAGTTGGATGGTTCTGGCCAATTCTGAGAACCAGGAGATTGCTGTGGATTTCTTGAAGCACACCTTGCTGGGAGTGTAGAATTGTATGAGACTATTCTACCTTCCTCAGGTGCTCTGGCTACCTATTTGCCAGCTGGTGATAGTGATGTCTATAATGAACCACATGAGTTTTTTTGGGGGTCAGGCAATTTATGCTGATATCACTGATTTTGCCGCCAAGGTACCACAGGTAAATTATGGTGTTTATAAATTATGAAGCAAGGGATGCTATTGGTACTGCTATTACCCAGATTATTTCTGGAACTGATATAGATACTGCCCTGAGAGAGGCAGAAGAAGACAGTCCAAGTTTTTAATGTGGTAATTATATAGGGTTACTGGTGCTGTAAAACAAAAATTTTGTTTTACAGCACCATCATAAAATATCAGTTAATTGAATAAAGGGAGGGAAGAACTTAATGAATACCCCGGTTTTAATGCAAAAAAGAAAAAGGAATCAAGAGTATGAATCTTACAAGGAGACGGAAAATAATTGGTTGGGGATTTGTGATAACCAGCTACAATTTTAATCTTTATCTTTTATTTTTACCCGATAATCCGGGCCTTTATATTGTCTTTCCAGACAGGGATGGGTGCCAATATGAAGTTACTGGATTATTTAATTATAAGAGGTTATTTGTTGATAGTTTATTTAAGAGATCATTGAGTAATGTGTTTATTTATTTAATTTTACAAGTTCCTCTAATGATTATACTGGCTTTGATACGGCTAACATATTAAATGATAAAGTCTAAAATTCAGGGGATTTTTCCGAACAGCAATCTTTTTACCCTGTGCAACTTCATTGGTGTCATATGCCATTATTTTTCGTTCGATGTTTGCCCTTGATGGATTTGTAAATACAATTTTAATGAATTTATCGCTAATTAGCAGACCGATTAACTGGATAGGTCAGCCGTGGACAGCAAGGATTCTAATTGTTATTGCCCTTACCTGGAGGTGGACGGGATACAATATGATCTTTTATCTGGCAGGTTTACAAAATATAGACCCCTCTGTCTATGAAGCAGCTAAAATAGATGGGGCCAGTGCCTTTACCAGGTTTCGTAAAATTACTATTCCATTATTAAAGCCGATTATACTATTGACTACTATTATGTCTACTAATGGTACTTTACAGCTCTTTGATGAGACCAAAAACCTGACAGATGGTGGTCCAGCAAATGCCACCCTTTCTGTCTCCCATTATATATATAAATTGTCATTTGAATATGTACCAAGATTTGGCTATGCAGCGGCTATTGCCTTTGTTATCTTTATTTTAGTTGCTATTCTGGCCTTTATGCAGATGAAGGTAGGTGATCAGAGATGACGAAAAAGGATTTAATGCTGCAGTAAAATATATTTTTTGGGTATTGCATCATTTGTATCTTTATTTCCCCTTTTGTGGATGCTGGCTTCAGCTACTAATAGTAGTGTAGATATACTTGGTGGGCGAATAATACCTGGCAGTTATTTGTTGGAGAATTTAAAGATACTATCAGCAAATACCAATGTTATGAGGGCTCTCTGGAATTCATTCAGAAATGCAGCAGTCGCTACAATAGCCAGTCTAGTGGTATGTTCGATTGCAGGTTATGGTTTTGAGATATATCATGACCGGGGAAAAGACCTGTTGATGAATATTCTGCTGCTTTCCATGATGGTTCCCTTTGCAGTGATTATGATTCCACTTTTTATGATGTTTGGCAATGCCAATCTATTAAATACAACAATTGCCTTTGTTTTACCAACTGTAGCAACAGCCTTTTTAATTTTTTTATTCAGGCAGAGTACCAGGTCTTTCCCCCGTGAAATTATTGAGGCAGCAAGAATAGAAGGTATGGGAGAACTGGGGATATTTTTCAGGCTTTATGTACCTATCATGAAGTCTACTTATGCTGCTGCAGCTGTCATTACCTTTATGACTGCCTGGAATAATTATTTATGGCCCTTGATTATTATGCAGAAAAATGAAAGTAAAACTATGCCCCTATTGATTGCAGACCTAATATCAGGTTATGTGATTGATTATGGTGTTTTAATGCTGGCTGTTAGTATAAGTATCCTACCGACAGTGATCATCTTTTTAGTATTACAGAAAAACTTTGCTGAGGGAATTATAAGTTCTATCAAATAGGAATATGGACAAAGAGGAGGTAATTAATAGATGTCTAGAGAGGTTTTAAATCTAAATACAGATTGGTTTTTTATGGCAGAGGATATAAAGGATGCCAAAGAATTGAGGTTCAATAACGAGAAAATGGAGGCAATTAGCCTGCCTCACAGCAATAAACTTTTACCTCATCATTATTTTTTGGAAAAGGAATATCAATTTATTTCCTGGTACCGCCGTCCTTTTTATCCAGGCAAAGAATATGAAAACAAACGCCTGTTAGTGGAATTTGATGGTGTAATGAGTGCCGGAGAGGTTTTTCTTAATGGTCACAAAATTGGAGAACATAAAGGTGGGTATACCCCTTTTTCCTTTGATATTACTGATTATGTCGAACTAGCTAAAGAGAATTTACTGGCTGTCAGGGTTGATTCTACCCAGCGAAAGGATATACCACCAGAAGGAAATGTAGTAGATTATCTTCTTTTTGGAGGGATTTATCGTGATGTACGTGTTAAGGTTGTTAATCCTATCTACCTTAACTGGGCTTTCTGGGAGCTAAAAGAGGTAGAGCAGACCAGGGGGATTATAAGACCTTCCTTTGAGATTATTAATAGCTTAGATAAGGTTGAAAAGGTAAAAATCTGTACCAGGATATTGGATGATAGGGGGGATGAACTTGTCTACCACGAGGAAGAAAAGACCATAAAAGCAGGTGCACAGGAGATTAAAATAGGGGAACTGGAATTAAAAAACCCCCGACTTTGGGAGATAAATAATCCTTATCTATATCAGGCTGTATGTGAAATTTATATTGATAATTGTTTAATTGATAAAATAGAGAGTCGAATAGGTGTCAGAAAATTAGAGTTCAGAGAAGATGGGGTTTGCTATCTTAATAATCAAGCCCTGAAACTCAGGGGTTTAAACCGGCACCAGATGTTTCCCTATCTTGGTAATGCTATGCCAGTCAGGGGACAGAGAAAAGATGTTGACATTTTAAAAAATGAACTGGGTCTAAACTTTGTTCGTTCCTCACACTACCCACCTTCCCCTGCTTTCCTTGAAAGATGTGACGAGATTGGTTTATTGGTCTTTGAGGAGATACCCGGCTGGCAGCATATTGGTGACCAGGAGTGGAAAGGACTTTCTTTACAGAATCTGGAGGAAATGATTATCAGGGACCGTAACCACCCCTCTGTCTTTCTCTGGGGTGTTAGAATAAATGAATCCCCTGATGATAATGATTTTTATCTAGCTACAAATAAATTAGCCCATCAGCTTGATCCCAGCCGGCCGACAGCCGGGGTGCGTAATTTTAGGGATAGTGAGTTTCTGGAGGATGTCTTTACCTATAATGATTTTGAGTTAAACCGAGAGGGAAAAATAAAATTTCCACATAAAAAACCATATATGATTACAGAATTCATGGGGCATATGTACCCGACAAAGGCCTATGATAGTGTAGAAAGACTAATTAAACATGCTGTCAAACATGCCCAAATTCAGGATAAACAATACCGTGTTCCTCATATTGCTGGTGCCTGTGGCTGGTGTGCCTTTGATTATAATACACATCAGGATTTTGGTTCCGGAGATAGGATTTGTTACCACGGTGTCTGTGATGTATTTCGGCTTCCCAAATTTGCAGCTTTCTTTTACCGCAGTCAGCAGGAAGCAGCTGTAAATCCAGTTGTATTTATTGCCCGTCATTTAATTCCTTCATTTAATGAGGACTATGGGGATGAGCTAATAGTCTTTGGCAATTGTGAAGAGGTTGAACTCTTTATCGGTAAAGAGCTTTTTGCAGTTAACAAACCTGATTATCTTACTTATCCGGCCCTGCCGCACCCACCCTTTGTTTTTAAAGGTTGTAAATGGTGGGAATGGGGTGCCAGTACTGTGGGTAGCATAACGGCTGTTGGTAAAATAGCTGGCAAAGAAATAGCCAGACATAGTATCTATCCCTTTGGTCAGCCGGAAAAACTTCTACTAAAACCTGATTTTAAAGAAATAAAGGCTGATGGAGCTGACCTCAGCAGAGTAGTAATCGAGTTGAAGGATGATCAAGACCAGACATTACACCTGGCCCACTACCCGGTCTTCTTTGAAGTAGAAGGTCCTGGCAGATTGATTGGTGAAAATCCCTTTACTCTTGAAGCAGGGCGTGGTGCAGTTTATCTCCAGAGTAAACGGGAGCCGGGAAAGATTAACTTAAAGGGATATATCAAAGGCCAGTTTAGTGCTGAAATAAGCATTATGAGTAGAAAATTAGAGGAGAAAATAGTACCTGTTAGCATGTAATCAACAGAACAGGTTAACTGGTCAAGGTAAAATGAAATGGCTCTCTGTAATTTTTACAGGGAGCCATTACTCTTTTAGGAGCTTAATTTAGTATTTAGTGATTCGATTTGTTCTCGATCACCCTGATAGATATGTTCCAGGGATTCTATAATAAAGGCAATATCCTGTTTTTTGATCATATCAGTTATTTCTTTAGGGGCTTCAGGTTTTTTAGCCAGTTCAAAGATATATTTGATACCTTCATAGCCCAGGTTGAATAGGGCTTCAGTTGCTGAAGCACGGACTACCCCACTTTTATCAGTCATTTTTCTGGCCAGTGCGGGAGCTGCTTTAGTTATTTCTAGTTCTCCCAGAATTTTAACAGCCTTGCTTCTAACCCCCCAGTTTTCATCTTCAAGTAAGGTTATAATCTTATCTATTATCTTGTCTGACAGCTCATAATCACTTAATTTTTCCAGGACATGTATCTTTACTTCTGGATTATCACTAGCCAGTAAATTAAGAAGGACCTGATAAAATTCTTTATTCTGTTCTTCACCTAAAATATCAATATACCATATCTGAGTACTTGGGTCAGCCTCATAAATAAAGGGAATCAATTTATCTGTGGCTTTTTTACCCATTTTTTTAAGTGATTCTTTTAAATTATTCAGGACATTACTATCAGTACTATACTTTATGAACTCAATTAAGGAGTAAATTACTTTATTTGTCTTGAACTTAGCCAGTTTTTTGATCGCTGTATTAATAATAAGTGGGTTTTCTTCATAAAGGAAGGTTATAATATAGTCGGCTGCTTGAGACACAGATAGTTTTGATAGGATAGAGATCCCGGAGAGAATTTCTTTTTCCCGTGCTTTACTATCTGAGGATATGATTTTATAATAAATCTTCTTAAGCTGTTCTGGTTTTGAGAGGTATTTCTTTATTAATATGTATTCATCTGGAGATAGATTCTCCTCGTTTAAAAAATAGGCTGTAATGTCTAAATTATTATTGCTGATTTTATCTAAGGCTTGATCCGGGGTTTTAGATAGTAAAGTTTTTATTTTCTTAATCTTGTGTTTGCTACCATATTTATTCCTTATTAAAAAAATAATCATTACAATTAAGAATAGTCCTATAGCAGTAAAATAATATAAGGGGTATTTTTGAATGAAAAGAGAAAAATTAATTAATGACTTATGCAGGATTTCCACAATATTTCACCTTCTCCACTATAATAATAGTATTTTTTTTGTTTATTACTCTTATTATACAATAAATTACTTATATTTTAAATAAGCCCCAGGGTCTTTTTTAGTATAAACCAGGTTTTTTGGGGTATTTTGCAGAGAAATTATATTTTTTTAATTACAGATGATAATTATTTATCATCAAGTTTGTCTAGTATTTCTATTGGTATTATTTTTTTAATTCGTTTTAGGACACCCTGCCAATTTTTTTCATTAATAAATAAATAAGCTAAAAGAGCAGTAATAAGCGCTAAAATAATCCAGAATAGGTTGCGGAATATTCGTTTCCCACCACCTGCTGGAGTAGTTTCTCCATATAGTAGTTCTTTTAATGGTTCAGCCAGGAGCTGGGCACTTGCTGTTACTTCTCCTTTGTTATTTACATGGGTTCCAAATTCCAGTAAAAGGGAGCGTGGGGCTATACTTTGATTATAGTTTCCCCGCCCATAAAAGATATCTTTAATTAGGCCGGGATAGGTTCTGTCAGCTGTGGCCTTCAGCTGACGGGCTAATTGATCATTGGCACTACTATTGGGGTTCTGTCTGCCGATAACAATCCTAATCTGGCTAATTATCTTACCATCTACTTTTTTTAAGTATTCGTTTTTATCAGGGACCCCATCTCTGTGCAGGTCAAGAATAAGTCCCGGATTTTTTCTGGCTAAATCTACAGCAGTAGCCCTGGACCTTTCATAAGCAAAACCATCATGTGGTAGGTGGAGGTTTTCGCTATGAATTGTTTTAACACCTATTTTTTCCAGGGATTCCTTTAATGTTTGACCAATTTCGTGAATTTCACCTTTACCACTAATATTATGTTTACCTGGTTCATATGATTCGCCATTATGGGTATGGTAAATAGCTACGGTTTTGTTTTTAACACTTGCTAGTTCAAAAGGACCCTGGTTTTTAGCTTGGTTCCCTGCCAGGAGGTCTATTTTACCTATCTTTTCAGCTACTGCTTTATTGGCAGTAACCTCTTTAATAATATATTCAAAATTATCTTCACTAATATATCGATCACCTTTGACTACTTCCATGGTAGTGGAAAAGAGGTGTTTTCCATTTTCTTTATAGATATTAATTGCACTATCTTCAATATGCTCAATAAATGTACTAGCAGTATTTAATGTATGACCTGGCAGTAAAGTAAAAAGCAATATTATTGTAAAAAGGAATATTTTTCTGGACAAAATATTCACTACCTTTCCTCATACTTATTCTAGAAGGTATTTTATCCAGATTTAAGTGTATTTATAAATATCACCTGTAGAAAATACTACAGGTGATATAAAGGTAGTGCTGATTAGTTATTATTTATTTATATTTTTTCTTAAAACATCAATGGCTTTTTTGCCATCGGCAGATTTTACACCAGCAAGCCATTCTGCAACAATATCCATGTTTTCAGCAACCCATTTCCGGGCGACATCATCAGGGTCTTTCTCCTGGTAGCCAATTTCATAGATCCATTCATTGGATAGTTCGGCATCTGGTATAAACTGCTCCAGGAATTTATAGACCTGGGGATAGTCTTCTTTAAGACCTTTTCTGGCAAGTGTGTCTACCCATGATTCAGCACTTTCCCAGAGTTGTTCCGGGTCTTCCAGGTATTTTATATCAAAAACATAGTTCATCCAGTGGGGTTTCCAGGCAATAAAGACCATCCATTCTTCATTATTAATGGCCTTTTTCATCTGGGCCATCAGGGCAGACTGGGTAGAAGTAATTGCCTTCCATTTCCCAAGATTATAGATGTTTTCATCGATGGCATGATTCATTATTTCAGATGCTTCCCAGCCGGCTTCACCAACATACATTTTATAATCAAATTTATCAGCATATTTATTCAGGTCACTATAAGTTCTCACACCTTGTTCCCAGAGGTATTCAGGAACAGCCATTGTATAGAGACCATCATTCATATTGGTGGTTACCAGGTCAATATTATTTTCTCCCAATTCCTGACGTAATTCTTTGATAGAAGGCATCCATGACCCTAGATAGATATCAACTTCAGCATCTGCCAGCCCCTGATGGATGACCGGGTCTGTCAGCTGTTTTCTGTCAACCTCATAACCGATATTACTTAAGATATGTGTAGCAACAGCGTTTTTAGCTAAAATTCCTGGCCAGTTTGGTTCGCCCATGACAAGCGGTTCTTTTTTTGTGTTATTTGTACAGCCGACAAAGAGAGTAAGTGAAATTAGTAGAACAAGTATGCCTAATAATAATTTAGTTTTCTTCATTAGAATACCTCCATTTAATATTTTTTGACTACTTTATAATATGACTTAATTAATATACTTAATGGTTTTTATTCAGATGTAAAACTCTGGGTTATCCTGTCAAGGAAGATAGCCAGGATGACAACACCTAAACCACCTTCAAATCCCATGCCAATTTTTAATTGGGTAATCCCCCTTAAGACAATACCTCCAAGCCCTCCAGCACCGATCATTGAAGAAATAACAACCATAGATAAAGAGAGCATAATTGCTTGGTTAATACCGGCCATTATTGTTGGAATTGCCAGGGGCAGCTGGACCTTTAGGAGTATTTGTTTACCGGTAGAGCCGAAAGACCTGGCTGCTTCAATTACTTCTTTATCAACCTGCCGCAATCCGAGATTGGTTAATCTAATTACAGGTGGCATGGAGAAGATGACTGTAGCAATTACACCAGGAACCATGCCCATTCCAAAAAAGATGACAGCTGGTATTAGATAAACAAAACTGGGCATAGTCTGCATGAAATCCAGTACAGGCCTGATTATCTTATCAAAGAGGTCCTTTTTAGCTGCTAGAATGCCGAGGGGAATACCTAAACTGAGGGTAACCACTCCTGAGCTTAAGACCATAGCCAGGGTTTCCATTGTTTCACTCCAGAGGTCCATGCTGAGTATTATCATAAAACCAACTACAGTAAAAATCAGCAGGTTTCTACCTTCTAAATACCAGGCCAGAGCTGCTAATATTATAATAAAGAGTAAGGGGGGGATAACCAGTAATAGCCCCTCAACATTGATTATAATGATACCAATAATAGAAGAGAAAAAGTCAAATAAGGAATCAGCATTATTACTCAGCCATTTTACCAGGATATCAAAAATACTACCAATTGGAAGATTAATCATCAGCAACACTCCCTTCTGCCAGTGAAGAAAGAATTGTTACCCGGACAATAATCCCCAACAGTCTTTTACTGTCATCTGTAATTGCTATTGGATATGCTGTTTGGGAGGTCATGGGTAATAATTCTGTAAGGGGGGTATCAGGTTTGGCCTGGGCAAAATCCTTGTCCAGGTATTTATCCAGGTTTTTACTCCTGTCTTTTTTAGCCTGCACTGCTCTGTCAATATCAATTACACCGGCAACTTTTTTATTACTATCGACTACATAAAGGCTGGAAAATCCTTCTCTGGTCATGGTTTTCAGGGCCATATTTGGCCCATCCTTAAGATGGATCAGGGCATCAGGTCTAAACATTACATCTTCAGCTGTTAAAACCTTTAATCTATTTACACCTTGAACAAATTTTGCTACATAGTCATTGGCCGGGTTTGAAAGTATTTCTTCAGGTTCACCAATCTGCACAATTTGTCCCTCTTCATTTAAAATAGCAATCCTATCTCCAATCCTAAGGGCTTCATCAAGGTCATGGGTAATAAAAATAATTGTTTTGTGTAATTTAGACTGGAGATTTAACAGCTCATTCTGCATATCTCTTCTAATCAGTGGGTCAAGGGCACTGAAGGCTTCATCCATTAAGAGAATATCAGGATCTATGGCCAGTGCCCTGGCCAGTCCTACCCTCTGCTGCATACCCCCACTCAGGTTGGCTGGTTTGTGATCATGCCATTCCTTAAGACCTACCTGTTTTAGGGCCTGTAAAGCGATTTCTTTCCTGGTAGGCTTCTTGATATGCTGGATTTCAAAACCATATTCTACATTTTCCAGGACTGTTCTATGGGGGAAGAGGGCAAAATGCTGGAAGACCATTGCCAGTTTATGGCGGCGTACTTCCCGTAATGCTTCCTTATCCATTTTTGTCAGGTCTTCACCATCGAGTAAGATTTCCCCCTGGGTAGGTTCGATTAATCTATTCATACAACGAATCAGGGTAGACTTTCCACTGCCAGAAAGCCCCATAATAACAAAGACCTCACCCTCTCTGGCATTAAAATTAATATTATTGACACCAACACTATGTTTTGTTTTCTGTAAGATATCATCTTTGTTTAATCCCTTTTTCAAGAGGGGTATAACCTCTTTTGGTCTGGGACCGTATATCTTATACAGGTTTTTAACTTCTATTTTATTCATCTGTAACCCCCTTAAGATTAATTTTGTTTGTTGTTAAAAATATATTTCCAATAAAAAATTCCCGCATATGACATATACAGGAATTTATCCAGGTTTATAGTGGTAGAATAAGTGTTTAGTCAGCTTACATACCGTTATTGACTATATCAAAGTTATCTGCTTATGTCAAAAAATATACTGCTTTTTTAAAAATCCTTATAAAAAAATATCATATGTAATGCTATTTATTATGCTGAAAATAAAAGCAGGAATCTGCTGTTTTATCTAGAAAATAGAAACATAGTTATTTTAGTCATTTCTAAATTAGAATTAATATATGGCACAATTAAGGGGGTAATATATGATTAAAAAAATATTTACCTTTGTTTCTTTTTTGATAGTCTGGCTTATCTTTGCCGGAAGATCTTCTTTAGATGTTATAGTAGTGGGGATAGCAGCCTCACTCCTTACTACGGTTCTTTTTGGGGATATGCTTTACCAGAGGATAGAGCAGAGGATAGGCCTTCTGGGGGCATTGCGGAAAGGCTTATTGACCTTTCTTTTTATCCCAGTCTTTTTTTATGAAGCAGTAATCTCGGCTTTAAAGGTATCAAAACACGTTTTTGAAAAATCACCTTCTTTTTCCCCTGGTATAGTAAAAGTGAAGACAAAGTTAAATAATGTTTCTGCTATTACTGTTCTGGCTAATTTAATTACCCTGACTCCAGGTACGTTAACCATTGATTTTGATAGGGCAGAAAGGGCCTACTATATCCACTGGATAGATGTAAATACCAGGGAAGAGGCTGAGGCCAGAAAGGCAATTATCGCCAGGTTTGAAAGATGGCTGGGTGTGATCTATAAATGATCTTGGGATTAGCTATTTTCTTTGTGATACTGGCCTTTCTTACTTTATACCGTTTGATAATTGGTCCGACAATAACTGACAGGCTGATAGCTGCAGATACGATAGGGATATTTCTGGCCCTGGTTATGCTGCTCTTAGGTTTATATTATGATATTGGACTATTGGTTGATATAGTTTTAGCCTATGCTGTCTTATTTTTTGTAGATATATTGATTTTTGCTAAGTTTTTTGAACATAAGGAGCTGTATAAATAATGTTAATCAGGGAGATTATTTCATATCTGCTGATGGGAGCTGGCGGAGTTTTTGCGATTATCACGGTAATAGGTTTAATCAGGTTTCCTGATGTTTACATCAGAATACATGCCGCTGCTGTAGTTTTGACTATTAGTGCTGTTTTAGTAACCTTTGGTGTGGCAGTTTATGTCTGGGAATTATTTCTAAGTACAAAAATTATCCTGATAGGTTTGTTTTTCTTGATTTCAAACCCTATGGCCACCCATTCTATTGCCAGGTCTTCTTATCAGCAGAAGGTAGCCTTACCCAGGGTGAGGAGTGTTGATGAATATGCAGATTATCTTGAGAGGGGAGAAAAATGATTTTTCTGGAATACTTGCTGATTGCTTTAATGGTCTTTGCAGCCTTACTGGCAGTAATATTTGAAGAAGAATTAATCTCTATTATCTGTCTTTCTATTTTTTCATTTGCCCTGACAGCACTCTATCTCCTGTATAAAGCACCTGATGTGGCTCTGACTGAAGCTGTGATTGGTTCAGGTTTGAATACAGCAATTTTTATGGCGGCAATTAGTCAGGTCAGATCAGGTAGGAAAAACCATGTCTCCAGGGAGGATGAGTAATTGAAGAATTCTATTGTCATTTTACTCCTGATTTTACTAAGTGCTTTACTAATTTTTAGTTTTGATTTTATACCTGAACAGGAGATTGTTGTGGATAGTACAGCTGAGCACATTATTACTAAGGGTTTACAAGAAACAGGTTCTTTGAACCTGGTTACAGCTATACTCTATGATTATAGGGCTTTTGACTCTATGGGTGAGAGTACTGTTATATTTGCTACAGTTAGTGCCATTGTTCTTTTGCTGTCTTTTAAAACACTCCCTGTATCCTCTCAGGGTTTATCATTTATTGTGAAAAACACCTTCGGTTTTCTAGCTCCATTTATATTTTTATTTGGTTTATATGTCATTACCCATGGACATTTATCCCCTGGTGGTGGTTTTCAGGGGGGAGTTATCCTCGGTACTATTTCTATCATCCTGAGTATTGTCTATGGAAGTGCCTATGATTATAGAAAATACCCCCCTAAAACTAAGACCTTACTGGAGACTGGAGGTGCCCTGTTATTTCTATTTATTGGTGGGCTGGGTCTGGTTTTAAAGGGACATTTCCTGGCCAATGTGAATCCCTTAATTAATGAACCAGGGAGGCTAATAAGTGCAGGGGTTATTCCCTACATAAATATTGGGATAGGTTTTAAGATAGGTGCTGGACTGGCTATTATTTTCTATAGTATGATACAAAAAACCTATGTAGAAGAGGAGTTGAAATCTTGATATATAATCTGGTTTTTCTTTTACTCTTTATGCTGGGCTTCTATACAATATTAGTTAAAAAAAATCTAATAAAACTGGTTATTGGGTTAAATATAATGGAGGCTGCAACTTTTTTCTGGGTTATGGCTCTTAATTACAGGGAAGGGGTTATCCCAATTTTGAAAACTGGCAGTAAGGCAGCTGCTGTGGTAAATCCTTTACCACAGGCCCTGATTTTAACTGGTATTGTGATTGGGGCTAGTACAACAGCTTTTCTGTTGACCCTAATTATAGAGATAAATAAATATGCGAATGTTATAGATTTGGATATATTAAAGGGGTTGCGTGACTGATGGAATTAAATGTCCTACTTTTAATATTAATACCGTTGATTACAGCCTTTCTAATTCCCTTAATCGATATAATATATATCAAGGTCAGGAAATTACTGGTTATTTCATCGGCTGCAGGGGAGTTGATAGTTGCCATACTGCTTTTGACAGCCAATTACCAGGCAGTAATTAGGGGAGATTTTTTTATTAAGTATCTGCTAGGGGGGTGGGCTTCATCTTTAGGGATTACAATTGTGATGGATGGCCTAAGCCTCTTTTTTTCGCTATTGATCTGCTTAAGTATGTTTTTAATTATATTATATTCTATTGGGTTTATCGGTCATCATGAAGGCAAATACTATGTCCTGCTTTTTCTGGTTTCAGGAGCGATGCAGGGGGCGATTCTGACCGGCGACCTCTTTAATTTATATGTTTTTATCGAATTAATAACGGTAACTTCAGCTGCCCTGGTGGCGTTTAAAAGGAACCGTGAAGGTGCTGAGGCTGCGTTTAAGTATCTTTTTTATGGAGTTGTTGGGGGTTTGTTTTTCCTGATAGCTGTATTTTTAATTTACTTTAGTCTTGGAACACTCAATATGGAAAGTATTGCTGCCCATGTTGGGAAAATCAATCCAAACCTGATGATGGCTATTATAGTATTTTTCCTGACCTCATTATTTATTAAATCAGGTATCTTCCCTTTCCATTTCTGGTTACCCAAGGCACATAGCGCCTGTCCGGGGCCGATTAGTGCTTTATTATCAGGTGTGTTACTAAAAGTATTTATCTATATTTTCCTGCGATTGTTCTGGCCTGTTTTTGGCTTTGCTTTATTATCAAACGTTGGACTGCATAATTTTATTATATATTTAGGGCTTTTTTCCAGTACTTTAGGCCACTTACTGGCCTTTAAAGAAGATGATCTAAAGAGGCTGCTGGCCTTTTCAACTATAGGTCATATCGGTATGATTGCCGCTGCCCTGGCTCTTAACACAGTAAGCGGTTTAGCTGGTGGTTTATTACATGTTTTCAGTCATCTCTTGATGAAGACGACCCTTTTTATCATTGCCGGGTATTTATTACAATATGCTGATAGTCATCATATTGCTGATTTCAATGGTATTGCCTATAAAAATCAGGGTATTTTTATTGCCTTTATTATAGCAGCTATGGGGATGGTTGGTGTTCCTCCCTTACCCGGGTTTTTTAGTAAATATTATATTTTAAAGGGATTTATTGAGTCAGGTTATTATTTTGCAGCCTTTTTGATCATTATTTTAAGTGTGATTTCTTTATTCTATTATCTGCGTTATATTTTTAGGGGATATAACTTACTGGATTATGAAAGGGGTATAAAACCCAGGAAACTCAGTCTGGTGTTGTCGGTTTTCTACAGGGAGAAAATTGTTACTGGTGTTGCCTATATCTTTACAATAATCATGCTTGTCAGCGGTATTTTTTACTGGCTGTTTACTCAACCAGTAATAGCCATTGTCCAGAATCTATTGAGGAGGGCTTAATATGGCAGGGATTATGAGCAGCTTTGTTTTCAGTAGTTTAAACTTGATGATTGCTATTGCTGGGGTATTATTGACTGTTTTTACAATCTTATTTGCCTGGACAGATATAGAGGTAAAGCGCAGGGAATATTTAATTTTAAATCTTGCTTATGTTTTTTCTTTTTTAATTGTTATATTTAGTCAGGACTGGTTGGTTTTCTTTGTAGCTTGGGAAATGGTTACGATTACTACCAGTTTGATGCTTATCTGGCGTGGGAAGGAGTTAGCAACCCAGTATTTTATAGTTCAGTTTTTAGGAAGTAGTTTTTTATTACTGGTTATTTTAGTGGCTATTAGTCAGGGATATACTGAGATTCAAGCTATTGGTGATACCTGGCTGCAGAATCTGTTTATTTTTGGACTGGGGATGAAGAGTGCTATCTTTGGGCTGCATTTCTGGCTTCCAGCTATATATTCTCAGGCTTCTGTAATCTTTAATGCTGTCTCATCAGGCTGGGTTGTTAAATTAGGTTTTATCACCATGTTGAAACTGATTAGCAAGGGAAATAATCTTTTATTAGTACTGGGTTTATTGATGGCTTTTTATGGTGGAATAAAGGCCCTGATGGCTACTAATTATAAGGTTTTACTGGCCTATAGTTCAATCAGTCATTTGGGTTATATTGCTATTGGAATTGGTAGTGGGACTATCTATGGCTATCTGGGGAGTATCTTACATATAATCACCCACGGTCTGGCTAAAAGCGGGCTTTTTCTGGGGAGTGCTAATTTAATTAAAGGATATGGCAGCAGCAGTATTTATGAATTTAAGAATATGTGGCCCAGGTATAAAATGTCCAGCCTGGGTATCCTAATTAGTTTTTCATCTTTAATGGGTTTTCCTGTTCTAGCTGGTTTTAACAGTAAATATCTTATCAAATATGGTTTTGAGAACGGGTTTTTCTTTAGTATTATTCTCTATGCAGCAAGCCTGTTGACTGCTTTATATTCAGTACGGTTTCTATACTGGGGTGTTTTCAGGGATCTGATATCCAGGGAAAAACGGGATTCCAAACTATCTTCTGGGCAGATAGGCAAAAGTGAGTATCTTGTTTTAACTATGATTATAGTACTGCTTATTACTTTAGGTTTTTACTCCGGGACAATTGTTAATATGTTTGAGAAAATAGAATTTCAGTATAACTTCTTAAAGGGTTTTCTGGAGGTTTCAGCCTTTACAGTGGCTTCAATATTGATTTTAAGGGGTATCTCCTGGAATAAAATCCCTCATGGTACTGGACCAACATTGGATAAACTATTTAATAATATCAACAGGATATTATTTAAAAATGGACAATTTATCTATAATTTAGTATACCAGGACTTCCAGTATCAATTGTTATGGATACCAATATTTTTAGTAATACTTTTTCTCTGGATATTGTTGATGTAGCTCATAAAAGCAGATTAAGACCTTTGTATTATGTAAATATGGGGAGGATTCTATGTCTGAGATTATTAAGATGAATTTTAAAATAGATAATTTAAATCTTATTTTTGGAATAACAGGCATCTTACTGACAGCCTTAACTATGTCTCTGGCCAGGCTTAGTATTAAAACAAAGCGGAAGGAATATTATCTGTTGAATTTTATTTATATCCTTTCTTTTTTAATTGTAATATTTAGCAGGAGGTGGTTGATTCTCCTGATAGGTTGGGAAATGGTGAGTGTTTCAACCAGTTTAATGTTACTCTGGAAAGGGAGGGGACTGGCTGGGCAGTATTTTATTGTTCAGTTTTTAGGTAGTAGTATTTTGTTATATGCCATACTGCTGGCTATTAATGCCGGGTATAGTGAGATAATGCCCATCAAAGAGGTCTGGCTGCAAAATTTACTTATTCTGGGTCTGGGAATGAAGAGTGCTATTTTTGGTTTGCATTTCTGGCTGCCTCCAGTTCATTCACAGGCACCGGTTCCGGTAAGTGCTGTACTATCTGGCTGGGTAGTAAAACTTGGTTTTATTACTTACTTAAAGATTATTCCAGAAGGGAGTAATTTACTACTAATCCTGGGCTTTTTAATGGTTTTCTATGGTGGGATAAAGGCCCTTTTAGCAATTGATTATAAAGTTTTGCTGGCCTATAGTTCAATCAGTCAGTTAGGGTATATAGCAATTGGGATTGGAAGTGGGGTTAGCTATGCTTATCTAGGTAGTATTTTGCATATTATTGCTCATGGTTTGGCCAAAACAGCTTTGTTTTTAACTAATGGGTGTTTAATTGAGGAATATGGGAGTAGATGTATCTATGATTTCAAAGATGCCTGGCAGAGACAGACAGTAAGCTGTTTAAGTATCATCATAAGTTTTAGTTCTCTGATGGGGATTCCCCTACTGGCCGGGTATAATAGTAAACATCTGATAAAACATGGAATTGATAGCGGACAATTTTTCTCAATACTCTTATTTATCTCCAGTCTATTAACTGCTTTATATGCCCTGCGTTTTTTGTACTGGGGTATTTTCAGGGATCTGCTTGCTAGAAGACAAAGGGAATCAGGTAGAGCCCGAAATAAATATCAGCTGAGAAAGTTTGAATATCTTTCCCTATTTATAATTATTGTATTACTTTTAACAGTAGGGTTTTATGGTGAATTAATTGTAAAAATTATAAAGGATATAGATTTCAGGTATAATTTCAAAACTGGCTTTTTAGAGGTGATTTTCTACCTGCTGCCTGCTGTATTTATTCTTAAGGTCTTTAATTGCTTTGAGATAAAAAAACAGCAAACACCATCACTTGATATCTTGTTTAACAGAGTTAATAGGTATTTAGATAAATTAGGTAGGTATCTTTATAATCTGATATATAAAGACTTTCAGTATCAATTATTGTGGATACCCCTTTTTCTGATTTTTTTACTCTACTGGGAATTAGTATTTCATTAGAATCAATAAAATAGCTAAGGATTTAAATTACAAAGAAGGAGACTTATCATTTGATAAGTCTCCTTTGTGGGTTCAACATTTAAATTTTCAGGATTTTTGTTGATTATTTTCCTGCATTTGTTTTTTTACATTATACTGTGGTTCCTGTTCTTCAACATAATTTACCCTGCCAGCAAAACTATTGATCATATTTTCCAGTTGGTTTTCACAATCGGCATAGAGTTTTTGAGCATCTTTATCTTCAGTTGATAAGGCATAGGTTTCCATATCAGTCTTGGCACTACGGAGAGAGGCCAGGGTTTGATGGAGTTGTTTGCCTACACTCATTTAGTTTCACCTCCCTTTTCTTACTCTTCTTTAGTTATTTCCTGAATTTAGCCTTTTAATTATGGTAATTATTTTAGTTTTTTATTTTTAAATGTAAACAACTTATTTTTAAACAATTTAAGACAGGCCTCAACTACATCCGGGTCATATTTTATCCTGCTGTTTCTTTTTAATTCATTTAAGGCATAGTCTATTCCCAGGGCCTGTCTATATGGCCGATCTGAGGTGATAGCATCAACAACATCAGCAACCGCCAATATTTTTGCTTCAATGAGTATATTGCTATTACTTAAGCCCTTAGGATAACCTGAGCCATCTATTCTTTCATGGTGTTGTAATACAATTTTTGCTACTGGTTGTTCAAAAGGGATATTGCTGATTATGTCATAACTAAACTGAGGATGTTCTTTGATAAGATTAAATTCATTTTCTGTTAAACCAGATGGTTTGTTTAGAATATCATAAGGGATATTCAATTCTCCAATATCATGGAGTAAGGCAGCAATCTTCAGAGCATTAAGTCTATAAGCTGGTAGAGATAGGAGTTTACCTATTTCATAGGCAAGGGCAGCTACATGTTCAGAATGATTTTTTTTATAAGGTGTTTTATATAAGTTAATTTTTCCCAGAGTAAGCAGTAAAGAATCGAGTATATTAGTAAAGATGTTTTCTTTTCTAAAATCAGTTATATCCTGAATTAAAAAGGTTATGATGATTTTACTATTAATAGTTAAGCTGGTTATAGTTATTTTAACATCTCTAATCTCACCATTAGCTAATCTATGTTTAGAATAAAAGACCTGCTGTTTTTTATTGTGTGCCTCATCGATTAATATTTTGATCTCCCCCCTGGGATGGGTATGTAGATCAAAGATTGTTTTATTAAGAAATTGTTCGCGGGTATAACCATAGTATGATAGAGCAGCTGGGCTGTGCTCAATGATTTTACCACTTTCAAAGTCAATAAATAACAGAATGCTTGGGGTGTTATGTGTTAGGTAGTCCTTCAGACTTAAGCGTATATTTGACCTCCCTAGCAGGTAATCTAAAGAAACTTCAAAATAGTCTGCAATTCTAGTCAAAACATCAGCTGAAGGCAGTCTGGTATTTTGTTCGTAATTGGCAATAGTGGACCGGGAATACCCCAGATCATTTGCTAATTTTTCCTGTGATATATTTTTTTCTTTTCTTAAATTTTTTAAGCGAAATGAAAATGAATTCATGTTTTTGCCCCCTTATAAACTAATATCATCATTATATAGAAATTTTTTATACGAAAAAAACAAAATTAGTCACAATATTAATCAATTGTTATTTATTAGTAGATTTTTTAACATAACAACTCAGAATGTGTCAAAATAATTGGTTAAATTTGATAATTTGTTCAAAATATTATGGTACAATAGTAACAGAAATAATACATAGAAATTAAACTAGCAAATAAACCTTAAAGGTATTAGATAATTGTATTTATAATAAATTATAAAACCTAAAATAATAGGAGGAAAATAGATGTGATAGACGAAAGGAACGACCCTACATTAAATAAAATCAATACCCTTAAAAATCAGGTCAAAGATGAGGTTATGAAGCTAACTCTTACTTCACCAAAAGTACTGGAGGTGAGTCAAAAAATTGATAAGTTTATTTATCAGGTCATGAAAGATCAGCGTGGTTAAAAGATAATAAAAACGTTCAATACAATACAGCAGAGCAATATAATAGGAAATGGAGGTACATATAATGAAAGTATTGGAGAGTTTTAAAACAAAATTATTTTTAATCCTGGTCTTTTTAATGATAACACCCCTAATCATATATGGTATTATTACTATAAATCAAGAAAGAGCTTTAATAAATAAGCAGATATATAATGATAATATGAAATTAGCTGAAGGTCTTGGGGATACAGTTGGTTCTATGATAACTAATACCCGGATAACTGTTGATTCAATTGTAGAGACAGCTGGGGTAAAGGAGATGGATCCTGAAAGAATTAAGGATGTCTTAGACCCTATAACAGCTGGTAACCCCTATATTGCCAATCTATATGTTATGAATAGGGCCGGGAGGCAGATCTATAAAACTGTCGGTGACCTTGATGACCGCTCAAACAGGGAATATATGCAAAAGGCTATCAGGGGAGAGGCCAACTTCTCTAATGTTATTATATCAGGCAGCCGTAAGGTTCCAATAGTTGTTTATGCCAGATCGGTCAGAAACAATGGTAGAATTGTTGGGGTGATTGGGTGCAGTATAGATCTGGAGGTATTAAGTGAACTTGCGGCTAAATATAAACCGGGGAAGACAGGCTATGGATTTATAGTGGAAAATAACGGCAAGATAATAGCCCATCCTGATGAAGAACTAGTAAGTAACATGCTTGATGCCTCTCATTTAGCTCCGGTTAAAGCAGCTATTGAGGGAAAAACGGGTATCAGTGAATACAGCTATGAGGGTGATAATAAACTGGCAGCTTATTTACCAGTAAAAGAAACGGGTTGGGGTGTGGTAGTACAGCTTACTGCTAAAGAGGCTTTTCAACCAGTGGTTGATATTGTCCGGGGGGCGGTAATAAGTATAATTATTACGGTATTAGTTGGTATAGTAGTCGCGTTTATAATGGGTAATTATGTTACTAAGCCTATTATTAAGGCTGCTGGCTTTGCACAGGCAATATCAACAGGAAACCTGCGTCTCGCTAAATTAAAGGTAGTATCAAGAGATGAAATAGGCAAGCTGGGAGAATCATTAAATAATATGCTCAGTGGCTTAAAAACAATGATTGCTCAGGTAGTTAATATCTCTGACCAGGTGGCTGCATCCAGTCAGGAACTGTCTGCCTCAGGTGAACAGGTGGGAGAGATTGCTGAACAGGTTGGTACTTCGATACAGGACGTAGCCAGTGGTGCTGAGGAGCAGTCAATCAGGGTAGAGGAAACAAGCTCAAATGTTAAGAAATTAAGTGACAGTATCAAAAGGGTAGATATAAGTACTAATGAATTAAGTAGTAATGCAGTTGAGTTAACTGATAAATTAGAGCAGGGGATCAGTTCAGTACAGGAATCTGTTAGTAATATTAATGAAATGAAGGAAAATACCCTGGGAGTATCTAAAACCATTAATACCCTGGGAGAGAGATCCAGAGAGATTGAGCAAATAGTGGAACTTATTAGTGGTATAGCTGAACAGACTAATTTACTGGCTTTAAATGCAGCAATTGAGGCAGCCCGGGCTGGTGAGGCAGGCAGGGGTTTTAGTGTAGTTGCTGATGAAATACGGGAACTTGCTGAAGAGTCGGCTAAGGCAAGCAATGAAATTACTAATCTGGTAAAACAGGTTCAGTCAGATTCTTTAGGGGCTGTTGAAGAGATGGATAATAATGTTCAATTGGTGGAAGTGAGTGTTGAGTCAATTAATAATACTGGTGAGATATTTAGTGTTATAGAGGAACACACCGTAAATCTCAAAGAACAGCTTAAAAATATTTCTGAAAATGTTGCTAATATGAATGAATATAGTAATAATGTAGAAGAAACCACAGAAAATATTAATTCAGTTAGTGAAGAATTTGCTTCCAATTCAGAAGAAGTAGCAGCTTCCAGTGAGGAACAGCTTGCGGCAACTGAAGAGATTGTTTCTTTAGCCAGACAGTTGGCTGAGATGGCCCAGGAACTCTCCCGGACAGTTGATCAGTTCAGGATATAAATATTATTGACTTTAAATCAAATAATTAATAGTCGAATAAGTTAAAAATCCAGGGTATATTTTGTCCTGGATTTTTTCGTTGTTTTTCCAAATAATATGCCTAAGAATGTGTTATTCTGTACCAGACTACTTAATCTATAACTAAATTTACTCAAAATGTGTCATTAACTTAGTATATATTATAATAAAATATTTCCAGTTTATGATATAATATATTTATGTAATTACTTTAAGAATTAAATAAAGTTGCTATAAATCATTAATCTAAAACTAAATATCTGTTTAAATATAAGAAATAATAATTTAAGAATTGATAATTGTTCTCGATTAAATGAATGAACTAATCACTTTACTTTATAGGGGAGGAAGTAATTAATGATTATCAGGAAGAGGCAGTTGTTCAAGGTAAGGAAAATGTTAACTGTAATTAAAAACAAAAATGAATATTTACGCGGCCATTCTAAAAGGGTATGTCAGTTGGCCATTATGCTGGCTGAACATCTGGGATTAAGCCAGCGGGAAATAAGGATAATTAAATATGGTGCTCTTTTACATGACCTGGGGAAAGTACAGGTGGACAATCTTATTTTAAATAAACCGGGGTGTTTAAATGATCTGGAGTTTGAAATAATAAAGAGACACCCAATCTTTGGTACTGAAATGCTGCAGGAACACCTTAACAATAAAGAAATACTGGATATTATTAGTTACCACCATGAAAGGTGGGATGGTAATGGTTACCCCTATAAATTAAGGGGAGAAGAGATCCCTCTGGCAGCTAGAATTGTTTCTATTGTTGATGCTTTTGATGCGATGACTACTGTTAGACCCTATCGTAAAGTCCCTTTTACAATTAAGGAGGCTCTGGAAGAGATCCTGAATAATGCTGGTTCACAATTTGACAGGGAGATTGCGACGGCATTTTGCCAGAAAATAGCTGAAAAAAGATAAATGTTGTTAAGACTATTTGAATTTTTTAATTCATAAATTTGCAGTTTCTTCTTGACATAAACAATTTATTATATTATACTTATTGATATTGGGTATTAAAAATTTGTTAAGAATTACCCAGGGAAAATATAGGAGGAATTCAATTTAATGATTTACAATGGTAAGGTAAAATGGTTTAATGATCAAAAAGGTTTCGGTTTTATTGAAAGAGATTCTGGTGATGATGATGTTTTTGTACATTTTTCTGCGATTCAACAAGATGGTTTTAAAAACCTGGAAGAAGGCCAGGAAGTTGAATTTGAGATTGTTGATGGTGACCGCGGTCCACAGGCTGCAAATGTTGTTACATTATAAAGTAAATAATGCCTTTAAAATATAGCAACTATTCCCTGACTATATCTTTGTAGTCAGGGTTTTTATTTCTTAGATAGAAAATGAAATACTACATATAATAAAGAATAAAAAGGAAGTGAAATTGGATTTGAAAAAAATTAAATTTGAAGAACTAAAGATATCCAGGGATGTATTAAAGGCAATAGAAGACATGGGATTTGAAGAAACTACCCCCATACAAACAAATGCTATTCCGCCAGCACTAGAGGGCAGAGATATTATAGGACAGGCGCAAACAGGAACAGGAAAGACAGCAGCTTTTGGGATACCCTTATTAGAAAGGGTTGACCCAGATAATAAAAATCCACAGGCGATTATATTATGTCCTACCAGGGAATTAGCAATTCAGGTTGCTGAAGAATTAAAGAGATTGGCCAGATACAAACGGAATTTACATACTCTACCTGTTTATGGTGGACAATCTATTAAAAGACAGATCAAGGTCTTAAAAAAGGGAGTACAGGTTATTATTGGTACACCTGGTAGGGTGATGGATCATATGCGAAGGGGTACATTACAGTTATCTGGTATCGATTTTCTTGTATTAGATGAAGCCGATGTGATGCTAGATATGGGCTTTATTGATGATATTGAAAAAATATTAGAGGATATTCCACAGGATAGGCAGACTTTATTTTTTTCTGCTACAATACCTAAAACAATAATTAATCTGGGTAAAAGGTATCAAAAGGATGCAAAATTAATAAGAATAGCTCACGAAAATTTAACAGCACCTAGTATTGAACAATATTATTATGAGATTAAAAGGGGAGATAAACTAAAGGTTTTAACACGTTTAATTGATATGCACCTCCCTCAGTTATCCTTGATTTTTTGTAATACAAGGAAACAGGTTGATGAATTGAATATACAGCTTCAGGCCAGGGGATATCTTGCAGATGCTTTACACGGTGGTATGAATCAAAACCAGCGAGATCGGGTAATGGATAAATTTAGGAATGGTATTATAGAGCATTTAGTTGCTACAGATGTAGCAGCCCGTGGTATTGATGTAGATAATGTGGAAGCTGTTTTTAACTATGACCTTCCTCAGGATACTGATTATTATGTCCATAGAATTGGCAGGACAGGTCGAGCGGGTAAGACGGGTACCGCCTATACCTTTGTTGTCGGTAAAGATATCTATAAACTGCGTGATATACAAAAATATACTAAGATAAAAATTGAGCGCCAAAATATACCTTCACTTAATGATATAGAAGAAGTACAGATTGAAAAATTTGTTAGTAGTTTAAAAAAATATATAGAAAAAGAACATTTAGGAAAACATACCAAAATTATTGAAGGTTTGCTTGAAGATGATTATACAGCAATAGAACTTGCAGCTGGATTACTAAAAATGTCTTTAACAGATGAAAAAGAAGAAGAGAATGATTATAGAGATAATTTTGGGGATACTGGTGCAGAACCAGGTATGGTCAGGTTGTTTATTAATATAGGTAAGAAGGATAAGATCAGTCCTAGACATATTGTGGGGGCAATTGCCGGGGAAACAGATCTGGAAGGAAAACTAATAGGGGCTATTGATGTTTATAATAACTTTACTTTTGTTGAAGTCCCCAGTGAAATGGGTGCCCATGTCTTAAATATTATGAAGGATAATTATATTAAGGGAAATAAGGTGAATGTTGAACCAGCTAAACCTAAATAGGATATAATAGCTGGAATTTAATTGACATGTGTCCGAAAAAAAAGATAATAAAATCACAGTTAATAATGTCTTATACTAGTAGGGCATTATTTTTCTTTGTGGAGAGTGATAAATTAATTTAGTTTTTAACATAAGGAGTGGAGAATGTTTTTTGATGATTTATATTATGCATGTTATAATTAAATTATAATATAAAGGTTATTTAAATAAAAGGGAGTGAAATTTTAATGAATAACCTAAATTTATCAGATAAAAAAGAATATATAATAAATTCTCATAAAAGGTGCAAGGATTATAATGTTAATGTTGACCGAGTATTTAGCGGCAAAATTATTGATGAAAATGAACTTTTCGAAAAACTTGAAGCAAAAAGAGAATTAATTGTTACGGCAGAGCCTTTTATGAATCAATTATATAATTTTGTGAAAGGATCTAATTTTTTTTCAATATTAACTGATGAAGAGGGTTGTATTTTAAGTGTAATTGGAGATGAAGATATTCTTTCTGAGGCTTTTTCTTTTAAAATGATACCTGGGGCATATATGGATGAAGTTAATATTGGTACAAATGCTATGGGGACAGCTTTAGTAGAAGGTCAAGCAGTCCAGATTTCTGGTAAAGAGCACTTTATAAAGGTCTACCATCGTTGGACCTGTTCTGCTACACCGATAAGAAATACTAAAGGTGAGATTATTGCTTCCCTTGATTTAACCGGTTATAGTGAAAGTGTTCATTCACATACTCTTGGTATGGTTGTGGCAGCTGCCAATGCCATCGAAAAAATGTTGGAAATAAAAAAATACACCGAAGAACTATCTATGGCGAAAATGTATACCGAAACTGTTATTGATTCTATAAAAGCAGGAATTCTAACAGTTGATCTAGCTGGAAATATTATAACTGTTAACAGTTATGTAGCAGATATGTTTGGATATAAATCAGATAAAATGAGGAAAATGAAGATCTGGGATTTATTTGAAAGCTGGGAAAAGGTTAAAACTACAGTTTTTGCAAAACGTAATTTTATGGAAGAAGAGGTTTTTGTAAATGCTAAAAAAAATAAACTTCAGTTTAATTTAAGTACCTATCCTATACTGGACTACGAAGAGAATGTAAGGAATATTATTTTTGTTTTTAAAGAAGTAAAAAAGGTGAGGAAACTGGCTAATAAAATTATGGGACGTCAGGCTATCTATACCTTTGATAAAATAATTGGCAAAGACGAAGATTTTCAAAGGATGGTTAAATTTGCTAAAAAGGTCTCAGATAGTAGATCAAATATTCTAATTATGGGTGAGAGTGGTACAGGTAAAGAGCTTTTTGCTCAGGCTATTCATAACTGTAGTAATAGAAGTCAAGAACCTTTTGTAGCAATAAACTGTGGTGCTATACCAAGAAATTTGATTGAATCTGAATTATTCGGATATGAAGAAGGGGCTTTTACTGGTGCCAAAAGCAGTGGACAACCTGGAAAGTTTGAAATAGCTGATGGAGGAACAATTTTTCTTGATGAAATTGGTGAGATGCCCCTTGACATGCAAACTAGATTACTGCGGGTGATTGAAGAAGATACAGTGAGTAGAATAGGAAGCATTAAGGAAAATGTTGTAAATGTTAGAGTTATTGCAGCGACTAATAAGGATTTATATAAAGAGGTTCAAAATGGCAATTTTCGTAAGGATTTATTCTATCGACTCAATGTTCTACCTGTAAGACTTCCACCTTTACGAGAACGAAAAGAAGATATTCCACTTTTATTTGAATTTTTTATGAAAACGAAATCAAAAAAAATGAACAAGAGAAGTGTAAAAACTTCTGAGGAGTTTATTAAAACTCTGGTAGAATATGAGTGGCCTGGCAATGTAAGAGAACTGGAAAATTTAGTAGAGTGGATGATTAATATGGAATCTGTTCCAGATAAGATTGGTGGAAGGAAAACTGTATTATCAAAAAAATCAGGGATTAGTTTTAAAACCTCTGTTTTAAAAGATGCAAGTGCTGAAATAGGCAAAGATCTAAGTTTGGCAGCTGTGGAAAAAGAGCATATTATCAAAGTGCTTAATTTGTATGATGGAAATATCAGTAAAAGTGCTAAGGCTTTAAATATAGGCAGGAATACCCTTTATAGAAAAATAGAAAATTATAAAATAGACTGTTCTATTATGGAGCAGTGTTCCAATATATAACACAAAAAACTCTTTAATAATGCGCCAGATTGGAACAAGATCTGAATATATATTATTTTTCCCCTTGAAACCCTTTATATTAAAGGGTTTTTTTATTGGCATAAAGATTGCATATTTAAATATATATGATACTTATTTGAAGGAGGGTATATGATGTATGGATATAATGGTAAGATTTTAAGAGTCAATTTGAGCAACAAAACAGTAAAAAATGAAGAACTGGACATTGACCTGGCACAGAAATTTATTGGTGGTAGAGGATTAGGTACCAAAATGCTGATGGATGAGGTTGATCCTAAAGTTGATGCCTTAAGTCCAGAGAATAAATTGATTTTTATTACTGGTCCACTGACAGGAACCAGTACACCAACTGGTGGAAGGTATATGGTAGTAACTAAAGCGCCTCTAACAGGTACTGTAGCTAGTTCTAACTCAGGTGGATACTGGGGTGCTGAACTTAAATTTGCCGGTTATGATGCTATTATTTTTGAAGGAAAGGCTGATTCACCTGTCTATCTTAATATTGTTGATGATAAGGTTGAAATTAAAGATGCCTCTCATCTCTGGGGAAAAGTTGTTTCCGAGACTACCCATGTTTTAGAAAAAGAACATGGAGAAAAAGTAAAAGTTGCGACTATTGGACCTGCTGGTGAAAATCTTTCCAAAATAGCAGCTATTATGAATGACCTGGGTAGAGCGGCAGGACGTTCTGGTGTTGGTGCTGTAATGGGCTCAAAAAATCTTAAAGCTATAGTAGTTAAAGGAAATAATAAAGTTGAGATAGCAGAGCCTGACAAACTTAAAGAAGTTTTCTCTGTCTGTATGAAAAAAATAAAAGAAAATGGAGTTACCGGACAGGGACTACCAGCTTATGGTACAGCTGTGTTGGTTAATATTATCAATGAGAATGGTGTATTTCCAACCAATAATTTTCAGTATAGTACTTTTGATCAGGCTGAAGAAATTAGTGGCGAGACTTTAGCAGATAAATATCTGAAAAAGAAAGATCCTTGTTTTAGATGTCCAATAGCTTGTGGTAGGTATTGTGAAGTTGATGATATTGAAGGTGCTGGGCCTGAGTATGAAACTGTCTGGGCTTTTGGCTCTGATTGTGGAGTATCTAACCTTGGTGATATTATTAAAGCCAATTATTGGTGTAATGAAATAGGAATCGATACCATTTCTGCTGGTTCTACAATTGCTGCAGCTATGGAGTTATATGATAAAGGATATATTAAAGAAGAAGAATTAGCTGGAGCATCTGAACTTGCCTGGGGAAATAATGAAGCGATTATAGAATGGACAAAGAAGATGGCTGATACTGAGGGACTGGGAGCTAAGATGGCTCAAGGGTCTTACAGACTTTGTGAAATGTATGGTGTTCCAGAAATTTCAATGACAGTTAAAAAACAGGAACTGCCTGCTTATGATCCCAGAGGTATCCAGGGACATGGAGTTAATTATGCTACTTCCAACAGAGGTGGTTGCCATGTTAGAGGTTATATGATTTCACCTGAAATATTAGGACTTCCTGAAAAACTTGATAGATTAACCCTGGAAGGCAAGCCAACCTGGGCCAAGATATTCCAGGATTTTACTGCGGCTATTGATTCATCTGGACTGTGTCTCTTTACTTCTTTTGCCATGGGTGCAGAAGATTATGCTGCTCTGCTTAATGCTGTTTGCGGTACCAATATAACTGGTGATGATTTTATTCAAGCTGGTGAAAGGATCTGGAATCTTGAAAAATTGTATAACCTGGAAGCTGGAATCGACTCTTCACAGGATACACTGCCTAAAAGATTATTGGAAGAGCCTATTCCAGATGGACCTTCCAAGGGATGGGTACACAAATTAGATGAACTCCTTCCCCAATACTATGAAGTTAGAGGCTGGAGTATTGATGGAATACCTACTCCAGAAAAACTTAAGGAATTAGGGTTAGCATAGATAAAAATACTAACAATATTATAAAGGCTTCTACTTATAGAAGCCTTTATAATAATTTTTTAAAGTTATTAAATGTTAATATTCAAAATGGGACCAGGAAGGTTGATAATATGTCCTTACAGAAACTCTATCTCGAGCTTACCAATAAATGCAATTTAAATTGTGTAATGTGTTATAGACATTCCTGGACTGAAAAATTACAGGATATGAACAGAGAACTATTTGTAAAGATAAAAAAAGAAATAAAAGAAATGGGCAGATTAAAATCTATTGTTTTGGGAGGAATTGGAGAGCCGACCTGTGCACCTCTAATTTATGAAGCGATTGAAGAACTTGGGAATTATGATTTAATCTTGACTACTAATGCTATAAAAATGGATGATACCTTAATTAATTTGATTGTTCAGTATGTTAATCTGATTATGGTTTCAATTGATGGGTTACATGAGAATTTTTCGAAAATTCGGGGAACAAATTTAGATCTTGTTGTTAATAATATTAATAAAATTAATGAATTGAAAGAAAAGAAGAAAAGTAGTACTCTTTATCTTGGGATCCAGTTTGTTATTTCGAAAAATAATGTTGACGACATTTTTAGATTGATAGATCTAGCCAGTGAATTAAAGGTCCATCAATTAGTATTATCAAATTTATTACCGCAAAAGGAAGAAAATGCAGATAAAATACTCTATACTAGATATGAAAATAAAGAAATGAAGCGTTTATTTGCTAAAGCTTATAATTATTCCTTTAGAAAAGGATTAAATCTCATTTTACCAAACTATGAATTAAAGACAGAAAGAAGATGCATCTTTATCGAAGATAAAGCAGCTTTTATTAGTGCTTCTGGTGAAGTTGTTCCCTGTTACAGGTTATCACATACTTATAAGGAATATGTATTTGGTAGGGAGAAAACAGTTTTAAAACATTCATTTGCTAATTTGCATGATCAGAGTTTGAAGGAGACCTGGGAAAGTAGTGAATACAGTAATTTCCGTTCTATTATCAGGAATAATCGATACCCTTCCTGTATTGACTGTGATTATGCAGAAGGATGTGATCTGGTTAAGGATACAAGCACTGATTGTTATACTGGGAGCCCTTCCTGTGCCGACTGTCTGTGGAGTAGAAAGTATATAATTTGCCCTTAGGAGGTGGAGGATGATGAAAGTAGAGATCAGATTATTTGCGACATTGAGAGATGGAAGAGATAAAGTACTGGAGATGGAAGTAGAAGAAAATACCACTGTGAGTAAAGTGCTGGATATATTTAAAATAAAACAAGAGGATGTAGCCCTTTTATTAATAAATGGTAGGGATGGAAAATTTGATGCTAGTCTTCATGAGGGGGATTATCTTTCTTTATTTCCTCCTGTTGGAGGGGGATAAGATGGAAAAAAGGTATCTAAAAAATATGACTATGCTCTCAGAATTAGAAATTGAAAAAATAAAAAATAGTCAAGTATGTGTGATCGGTTGTGGTGGTCTTGGGGGATATGTTATTGAAATGCTGGCAAGGCTTGGTGTAGGAAATATAACAGCAGTAGATGGAGATATATTTGATGCCACAAATCTTAATCGACAGTTATTATCTGATGCTAATGTTATTGGAAAAAACAAGGCAGAGATTGCCAAAGAGAGAATAGCTTTGGTCAATCCTCTGATAAACTTTATGCCGATTTCTCAAAATATAAATAATGATAATGGGATTAAAATTTTGAAAGGACATGATGTTATTATTGATGCTGTAGATAACATAGCTGCCAGATTGCTTTTACAGGAATTAGCTTATGAGTTGGGAATAACACTGGTTCATGGAGCTATTGCTGGTTGGTATGGACAGGTTACAACTATTTTCCCGGGAGATAAGACTTTGGATATCTTATATGCCAAAAAAAATATAGAGGGAATAGAAAATAAATTAGGAAATCCTTCTTTTACTCCGGCCTTTGTTGCTTCTGTTCAAGTAAGTGAAACATTAAAAATACTTATTGCTAGGGGTGAATTGTTAAGGAATAAAATTCTTTATGCTGATTTGTTTGCGCAAGATTATGAGGTCGTTAGCTTATGATTTTATTGTCTTATTGTCTAAAACTTTGCATAATAAAGCCATAAATTGATAATTATTGACTAAAATTATCGTGTTTGTTATAATTTTGATAGATAATTGCTAATTTTCAAATTATAATTTACTATAATTTGTAATAAAATAATATATTTATCTTCGAACTATTTTACCTAAGGATAAAATTCTAAGGTGGTTTAGTCGTTTGGGTTAACAGGGAAACCTTTCAGCCTCCCGTGTTTGGAAAGAAGATATAAATTAAGGATTGATATCTGCTTTCCGTTAGGTATTGGTCCTTATTTTTTTATAATTTAATAATCTAGCTAAGGGGATGATTTATAATTATGTCAAAGAAAAGAATGACACTTGTATTTGTACTTGTCTGTTTAATGGCTTTAGTTGTTGTAGGGTATGTTAGTGGTGTTAAAGACCAAAGATTAATTATGGCTACAACCACCAGTACCGATAATTCTGGTTTGTTAGACCAATTAATTCCTGCTTTTGAAAAGGGTAGAAATATTAGAGTGGATGTAGTTGCTGTTGGCACAGGGAAGGCTTTAGAGTTAGGTAGAAATGGAGATGCAGATGTATTATTAGTACATGCCAAATCGGCAGAATTGGAATTTATTGATAATGGTTATGGGGTTAACCGGCAGGAAGTAATGTATAATGACTTTATAGTTCTTGGACCTAAAGATGACCCGGCTAATATTAAAGGCAATTCAGATGCTTTAGCAGTATTCAAAAAGATTGCTGCAGCAGAAGCGGCCTTTGTCTCCCGTGGTGATGATTCTGGAACCAATAAGAAAGAATTAAGTATCTGGAAAGAAGCCGGGATTGAACCTCAGGGTAGTTGGTATCAGGAGACCGGCCAGGGAATGGGAGCCAGTTTGACAATTGCTAATGAAAAACAGGCTTATATTCTGGCTGACCGCGGCACTTATTTAGCTTATAAAGATAAGATTGAGTTAGAAATTTTATCTGAAGGAGACCCACTATTTTTTAATCTTTATGGTGTAATGGCTGTTAATCCAGAAAAACATGAAGGAATTAACTATGATGGAGCAATGGAATTTATTGAATTTATAATGTCTAAAAAGGGACAGGAAATTATTAGAGATTTTACGGTTTCTGGAGAAAGATTGTTTAATCCACTTAACTTGTAATAGATAGAGTGGAGAGTAATAGAGGTTAGTGGTAGAGTATTAGGGACAAAGGCAGAGGTGAAAACAATCATTTTAGTCTGAAACTCTAATACTCTATCTCTCTATTACTCTAATTAAAGCTATTTACACGTTACTAGTCACTGTTTTTAGAAAGGGAGAGTTCTAGTGGAATATATTCTAATAGGGATAAAGAATGCTCTGGAATTAATTTTAACTATGGACCAGGAAGTTATGCAAATTGCAGTATTATCAATAACCACTTCTTTAATCTCTTCTTTAATAGCTTCAATTATAGGTATCCCAATTGGATTTTTAATTGGACATTATGACTTTAAGGGAAAACGGATTATTATAACTATTTTAAATACGTTATTGAGTTTACCAACAGTAGTTATAGGAATATTATTATTTGCTTTTGTTTCCAGACGAGGTCCTTTAGGTGACCTGGAATTACTTTTTACTTCAAAAGGAATTATTATCGGACAAATTATCCTGGCTTTACCTATTATCGCCACTTTAACACTCAATACAGTTAAAGATTCTGAAAGTCAGGTAGTTGTTACAGCATTATCTTTAGGAGCCTCACAACAACAGGCAGTCTTAATGTTATTAAAGGAGATCAAGTTTGGAGTCCTGGGGGCAGTTATTACTGGTTTTGGCCGGGTAATAGGTGAAGTAGGAGTTTCCATGATGATTGGTGGTAATATTAAAAGGGTAACCAGAACTTTAACTACTGCTATTGCTTTAGAAACCAGTAAAGGTGAATTTGGTTTTGGAATTGCTTTAGGAATTATTCTTATGTCTATCTCACTAATAATTAATTTTGTATTACACCACTTTCAGGCAGGTGGAGCCTGATGACAGAATTACTGGTGGGAAAAGATATTATAAAGTATTATGGAAAGGAAAAAGTTTTAGATATAAGTGAGATAACCATAAAGCAAGGTAGTATTATGGTACTAATGGGTCCAAATGGAAGTGGAAAGACAACTTTAATTAAAATATTAAGTCAATTAGAGGAAAAAAATACCGGAGAAATATATTATCAAGGTGATAAGATAAATAAAAAGGATAGTTTAAAGATGCGCCGCAAGATAGGGTTTATCTGGCAGAAACCTTTATTATATAGAGGCTCTGTTTATGATAATATAGCTCTGGGGTTAAAATATAGAAAGATGGGAAAAACTGATATTCAAAGACGGGTTAATCAAGTTTTAGCAAGGTTAAAGATAACTGACTTGAAAGATAAAGAAGCTAAAAAATTATCTGGCGGTGAACAGCAGAAGGTGTCTATTGCCAGAACTTTAATAACTGAACCCGGGCTAATCTTTATTGATGAGCCTAATACAAGTCTTGATGTAGAGAGTATAGCTTTAATTGAAGAGATTATCAAAGAAGAAGTAAAAAAGGGAGTGGGTATTGTATTAGTTACCCATAATTTTTATCAGGCAAAAAATCTGGCAGATGAGATAATACTTTTAAGAAAAGGAAAGATAGTTGCTCAAGGGGAAGAACAGGAAATATTTGTAAAACAAGAGGAATTATTGAAGTATTTATAATGTTTGAAGGAGTGGTCTGATGTCAGAATTGTTCCAATTAGTTGAAATAGACAAAATTCCCGATTTTTTTGAAGGAAAATTAGCTGTTAATTTAGCAACAGAGAAAATAAATATTACAAAGGCAAAAGCCAGAGTTTTAGCCAGAGATATTATTAGCCAGATAGATTTACCTCCGTTTTCCAGATCGACAATGGATGGCTTTGCTGTGAAGGCGATAGATACCTTTGGTGCTTCTGAATCAATGCCTGTTTATCTAGACCTGGTTGGAGAGATATTAATGGGTGAGGAAGCTGAACAGGAGATTAAGGCAGGACAGGCAATTAAGATTGCAACTGGTGGTATGTTACCTAAAGGTGCAGATGCGGTGGTAATGGTAGAATATACAGAGACCCTTGGAGAAGATATGATTGAGGTCTTTAAGTCAGTAGCCAGTAGAGAAAATATAGTTGTAAAAGGAGAGGATATAGACCAGGAGAGCCTCCTATTAAAACAGGGACATTTATTACGAGCTCAGGATATAGGGGCTTTAGCTGGAATTGGTATTACAGAAGTAGAGGTTTTTGTTAAGCCTGTTGTTACAGTTTTTTCTACTGGAGATGAATTAGTAGCACCTGAAGAAAGTCCTAAATTAGGCCAAATCAGGGATATAAATACCTATCTGGTTGGTAGTCTAGTAGAAGAAACCGGGGGAACAGTAAATTATGGTGGTATTATTGCAGATAATAAAGAAGAACTAAAAAACAAGATTGGAGCAAGTTTGAAAAATAGTGATTTAGTTATTTTATCTGGGGGTAGTTCTGTTGGAACTAAAGATTTAACTATTGAAGTTTTAAATGAATTAGGGGAGCCGGGAGTACTGGTTCATGGAATTAGTATTAAGCCTGGAAAACCTACTATTTTGGCTTTAATTGGTGATACTCCTGTGATTGGATTGCCTGGTCATCCTGCTTCAGCAATGACTGTTTTAAAAATTGTAGGAACACCTATTATTCAAAAATTAGCTGGACAGGAGCTTAATCAATTTCAAGGTAGTGTATCTGCTAAATTAAGTCGTAATCTAGCTTCCGATAAAGGGAGAGAAGAATATATAAGAGTTAAGTTAGTAAAAGAGAACAACCAATTATGGGCTTATCCTATTTTAGGTAAATCAAGTTTAATTACTACTATGGTTGAAGCTGATGGTTTAGTTAAGATTGATTTAGGTAAAGAAGGCCTGGATCAAGGAGAAGAGGTTCAGGTTTTATTATTTTAAGCAGATAAATATTAAGTTAAAGCTAGATTTCAGGTTTAAATGGGAGGGTATAAAATGACCAGAAATATATATTTAAATAATGTATCTGTAGAGGAAGCAAAAAAGAAATGGTATTCTGCATTAGAGTTAAAGAGGGCAACGGAAAAGATAGATATTAGAGATGCTTTAGATAGAATAACAGCTGAACCGATAGTAGCTAAGGTTTCTGCTCCTCATTACCATGCTTCGGCCATGGATGGAATTGCTGTTAAAGCTGAAAAGACAGCAGGAGCATCAGAGAAAAACCCGATTAAGTTAGAAAAGGATAAAGATTATCAAATGATCGATACAGGAGATCCCATTCCTGAAGTGTTTAATGCTGTAATTATGATTGAAGATGTAAATAGAATCAGTGAAGAGATAGTTGAAATTGAAAAAGGAGCTACTCCCTGGCAGCATGTACGAACAGTAGGAGAAAGCTTAGTGAAAGGAGAGTTAATTTTACCTGCTAATCATCAAATATCTCCCTATGATATTGGATTAGTATTAGACGGAGGAGTTATTGAAGTTAAGGTTTATAGTCAGCCTCAAGTTCAGATTATTCCCACTGGTACTGAGTTGGTTGAACCAGGTGCTTCTTTAAAGCCCGGTAATATTATTGAATTTAATTCTCAGGTTTTAGCTAAACTTGTGCAAAAATGGGGTGGAAAAGCTGTCAGGAAGAAAATTATTCCTGATAATTATCAGGAAATTAAAGCAGAAGTCAGTAGAGCAGTAGCTGAGATGGATTTAGTAGTAGTTACAGCTGGTTCTTCTGCTGGAAGTGAGGATTATACAGCACAAATTCTAGCTGAATTAGGTGAAGTATTTGTCCATGGAGTTAGTATGAAGCCAGGTGGACCGGTTATTTTAGCCAGGATAGGTAATACACCTGTAATTGGAGTACCAGGTTATCCTGTAGCAGCAGCTTTGACTTTTAGATTATTTGCCCGGTCAGTGATTTATAAGTTAGCAGGAAAAGTAGAAGAAGAAGAAGATAGAAAAGTAAAAGCTAAAATAGTTAGTAAGGTTCTTTCCAGTTTAGGGTTTAGAGAGTTTTTAAGGGTTAAATTGTCTGAGCTAGATGGTGAAGTTGTTGCCACTCCGTTAGCTAGATCATCAGGGGTAATGGGCTCATTAGTAGAAGCTGATGGTTTAGTGGCTATTTCTGAGTTTAGTGAGGGATTAAATAGTAAGGAAGAGGTAGAGGTAGAATTATTAAAGGATAGAGTTAGAGCAGAAAAAACTTTACTAAGTGCTGGAAGTAATGATTTAACTCTGGATATATTAAAAGATGAATTGGCGGGAACAGGCTTTGATTTTATAACAAAATCTACAGGCAGTTTAGGAGGATTAACAGCCTTAAAAAGAAGAGAGACTCATCTGGCAGGGACTCATTTACTTGATCCAGAAACAGGGGAATATAATTTTTCTTATCTGAAGAATTTATTTAAAAATAGAGAGATTATGCTGGTTAATCTAGTTTACCGGGAACAGGGATTAATGTTTAGAAAGGATAATTCTAAAAAGATTCAGGGTTTTGAAGATCTGGCTAAAGAAGACCTGTTATTTATTAATCGTCAGCGTGGGGCAGGTACCAGAGTATTACTGGATTATATGTTAAAGGAGAAAGGCATTAATCCAGAACAGATTAATGGCTATGATCGGATAGAGTATACTCATATGACTTTAGCAGCAGCTATAGCCAGTGGAGGAGCAGATACTGGACTGGGAATTTTAGCGGCAGCCCAGGCTTTTGACCTTGATTTTATTCCTATAGCAAAAGAGAGATATGACCTGGCAATACCTAGAGAGTATTGGGAGGATGAGAGGATTCAGGTATTGTTAAAGGTGCTTCGCAGTGATGAGTTTAAGGAGAGGGTTAATAAATTATCTGGGTATGATACTTCTAAGACGGGTCAGGTGATAAAACATGAGTAAACTTATAGATACCTGTGGTCGTAAGATAGATTATTTAAGGATTTCTGTAACCGATAGATGTAATTTGCGCTGTTATTATTGTATGCCTCCTGAAGGGGTTGAATTTAAAGATCATATTGAAATATTGAGATATGAAGAGATAATTAAAGTAGTGAAAACAGGAGTAAAGCTGGGGATAAAAAAAATTAGATTGACAGGGGGAGAGCCTCTGGTAAGGCCCCAGATTGTTAAACTGGTTAGAATGTTAAATAAGATACCAGAGATTGAAGATATATCTTTAACGACAAATGGAATTTTATTGGAGAAATATGCAGAGGGATTATTAGCTGCTGGTCTGGATAGGGTAAATATTAGTTTAGATACTTTACAGGCTGATAAATTTAAAAAAATTACAGGATTTGATAACCATCACCAGGTTATCTCTGGGATTGAAACTGCCTTAAAACTAGGATTAAAACCAGTTAAAATCAATGTAGTTTTAATGAAAGGTATTAATGATAATGAGGTATTTGATTTTATTAATTTAACTAAAGAAGCTTCATTGCATGTTAGATTTATTGAATTTATGCCTGCTGGTAATAATAGTGCTAAACAGGATGATAGATATTTAGGAATTGATGAATTGAAGGAAAGAATCAGCAGAAAAGAAAAGCTATTACCCATTAGATTTAGCCAGGGAAATGGACCAGCAGCTTATTATAAAGTACCAGGGTTTTTAGGTACCATTGGGTTTATTACCCCGATCAGTAATCATTTTTGTAGTAGTTGTAACCGTCTAAGATTGACAGCAACCGGACAGTTACGACCCTGTTTAACTAGTGACCAGGAGTATGATTTGAAGGGCATCTTAAGAGATAGTAAAGATACCAGCAAGTTAAAAGAGGTCTTTATTAAGGCTATTAAAAGAAAACCAGAAGAGCATCAAATGTATCAAGCAGATTGTTTTAGCAAGAATATGTCACAGATAGGAGGGTAAAGGATGGAAAGATTAAGTCATTTTGATGAAGAAGGTAGATCAAGAATGGTGGATGTTAGTGATAAATCAGAGACTAAACGGGTAGCAATTGCTAAAGGAGAGGTTAAGGTTGCCCCTGGAACTCTGGCTCTAATTAAGGAACATAAACTGGCCAAGGGGGATGTGTTAGAAGTAGCCAGAGTAGCAGGAATCATGGGAGTAAAAAGGACTCCAGACTTAATTCCTATGTGCCATCCTTTATTAATTAGCGGGATAGATCTAAAATTCAATATCAGAGACGCTGAATCAATTATAGAGATTGTTGCAATTGTTAAAATAACTGGCAAGACAGGGGTTGAAATGGAGGCTTTAACTGCCGTGGCAGTTGCTGGCCTAACTATTTATGATATGTGTAAAGCAGTTGATAAAGGAATAGAGATTGGGGAGATAAAATTGCTTAAAAAAAGTGGAGGAAAGAGTGGAATTTATTTATCTGATGAATTAAAAGGAGAGGTTATTGCTGTCTGTAGGAGTGAGAAGAAAGGTGTGGCCAAAAAGGAGATAGCTGAAGGTTATTTAGTAGAAGGTCATGGTCTGGAGGACGATGCTCATGCTGGAGATTGGCACCGGCAGATTAGTTTATTAGGTCAAGAGGATATAGATGAGATGAAGGCCCTGGGGTTAGAGTTAGAGCTAGGTGCTTTTGGTGAAAATATAGTAACTAAAGGTCTTAAGTTATATAATATACCGATAGGGACAAAATTAAAGATAGGTGAAGAAATCTTATTAGAGGTTACCCAGATTGGAAAAGAATGTCATGACCGTTGTAATATTTATCATCAAGTTGGTGATTGCATTATGCCTAAACGGGGTATTTTTGCTAAGGTTCTACAGGGAGGAAAGTTACAAAGTGGAACTAAAATTGAGGTGTTGTTAGATGATTAGGGTAGGAATCTTGACTTTAAGTGATACTGGCGCAGCCGGGCAGCGAGAAGATAAGAGTGGTCCATTAATACAGAAAATTATTTCAAAAAATGGTGGGCAGGTTGATTATTATCAAGTTATTCCTGATGATCAGGAGCAGATTGCTGCTGAGTTGATCAAGATGACTGATGATTTAGGTTTAAACTTGATTTTGACTACTGGAGGTACAGGGTTGGCCCCCAGAGATGTTACTCCGGAAGCTACCAGAGAAGTGATTGATAGGGAAGTACCGGGAATAGCAGAGACAATAAGATTAGAAAGTTTAAAGAAAACTCCTAAAGCGATGTTGTCTAGAGGGGTATCAGGTGTAAGAAAAGAAACACTAATTATTAACTTGCCAGGTAGTCCTAAAGCAGTAGAAGAATGCCTTGAAGTTGTGCTGCCAGTACTGTCCCATGCAATTGAACTTATAAAAAATGAAGTAACTAATTGTGCGCGGGAATGATGTTTATATAATTATAGCTAAAAAAGGCGGGATAAAATGATACCTATAGTTTCAATAGTTGGTTGGACTAATTCGGGAAAAACAACTTTTATAACAAAACTAATACCTGTCTTGAAAAGTAGAGGTTATAGAATTGCAACCATAAAACACAATGCCCATAAATTTGAGATAGATAAGGAAGGTAAAGATAGTTGGAGACACAGGCAAGCTGGAGCAGAAACAGTTATATTAACCTGTAAAGAGAAAATAGCAGTGGTTAAAGAAATTGAAGAAGAAGTAGTATTAGAAGAATTAGTTAGTCGATATATAGACCAGGAGATTGATTTAGTCATTGTGGAGGGATATAAAACTGGTTCAGTTCCTAAAATAGAGGTTTTTAGGCCGGATTTATATGAGCAACCGGTTTTTGTAGAAGACGAGGTTTTGACCAGAATAATAAATAGGGAAGAAGATTTAGCAGAACTGTATGAAGACCAGTTAGCAGAGATTGTGATGTTGATTGAAAATAAAATTTTAAAATAATGTTATTTTTATATTATTAAAAACTAATATTTGTCTATACAGAATGTGAGATTAATAAAAGTTAATATAAAACATTTAAAAGTATAATTCCTTTTAAAAAGGACTATACTTTTTTTTATTAAAAACTATCCACATTGTCCGGGATATATACTTTAGTCCATTATATAGGTTTTGAGAGATTCATATGATTGAGGTAATATTAAATAGAAGGAAATAAATGGATTGTTCCCATGTTTCTTGAGAAAAGGTTAGATCTTGCATGGCTTATACAAGATGGGCATAAAGAGACTAATTTCTATGAGGAGACAGATGTTTTCCATTAGGGAAGTACATGACACGAGGAACTTTCCATTGTCACCTTTTATAATATTTCATTCTGCGTAATTACAACACTTAATATGACAAACAAAACGTCTCCACAACACGATGAACAAATGTTCTTGATTTTTTTAGTTTTTCTGTGTATACTGGTTATATATTATATATGGGGGGGATTGAATTGAGATGTCCTGAATGTTATAGTGAAGAGTCGAGGGCTACACCATTAAGGGGGGCTGAAGACTGTCTTAGAAATCACCGGCAATATATCTGTTCTGTCTGTGGCCGGCATGTTTGTATTGATTTAAAAGGGAAGAGGAGAGCCAGGTGTTTTTTTCCTTTTAGCAGCCTGGAGGATGCTTTGTTGTATTTGAAATGTGCTGAAATTATCAGTGGGAGCAGCTGTAATATTTATGAAATTACTGATAAGAAATCAGGTAGAAAGTCATTTAAGATATATCCAGATCTGGGAGAACTAAAAGATTATTTAAAGAAAAATAAACAAAAATATTGTGATACTATGGAACCAGTCTTTATTTCTAAAGGTCATCAGCCAGTTGAAGAGGGGCAGATAAAATACCTTAGTGGAGAGGAAATAGAAAGCTATCTAGAAGAAATGAAAAGTATTTAACACAGGGAGGGCTACCTAGTGATAAAGGATAGAAATAAGTTTATAGAATTTTTATGAAATGAAAAAAGAGATCTAAATCATGATAAATAATTGACATAGATATTACAATGATTTATAATTACAATGTAAAATTAAATAAATCTCGTATAATTGTGAAGATATGGTTCACGAGTTTCTACCCGGTTAACCGTAAATTAACTGGACTACGGGGAAGGTACCTGGGATTCCGCTTATAAAAAGGTCTGGTCTGAGTGGCAGAGGTCTTATATTAACATAAAAACGTAATTCTACGCCGGAAGGATAAAAGCCTGAACAGGTAAATTCCTCATTTTTGAAAGAAAGGGATTTATCATGTGCAGGCTATTTTTGGTTTTAAGATAAATAGCAGACATAAGGAATTTTATATTTAAAAACTAAGGAGTGAGAAAATGCGCTTTCAAACTAAAACTACTAAACTTATTTTAATTTTAGTGTTTATCTTTTCTTTTAATGTGTTTGCTTCAGCTAATTCTATCATTGAGGAAACCTTATTAGTTTATTTCGATGATATAGGAATAATTGAGAAGGATTTATTTATTAATGAAGAAGAGCTGACAGAAACTGAATTTAATAAATGGCTTAATATTGTTTTAAATTATAATGAAGGATTAACAAAGGCATCATTAGACAAAAATGCAACTTTAACTTATAATGAGGCTTCAGTTTATTTACTGGAGGCTATTAATCAGCAAGAATTTGTTTATACTTATCTAGAAGAAACAAATGATATGCGTAAATACTGGCAAGCAGCAAAGATAGTTGATATTTTCGCTAGATTAGATCATAAACCAGAACCTGATGATATAGTTAATAAGATAAATGGATTGAAACTTATATATACTGCTATGGACAGGCTAGGTCTTACATATGACCTGCCAGTTGAGCTACAGGATCCCAAAGTTTATGGAAAAACTAATAAGATCTTAAGTCAAATACATACTAAAAATCTTATACAAACCGATACCAGAAATTTGTACAGTGTTGGTAATAAAGGTTTGTTAGAAATCACTGATGGGACATTTACAGGTTATACTATTAAAGACCTGTCAGAAAGGGCTATGCTGGATTATTCAAAAACAATACGTTATGGTCATTCTTCTTTTCCTCATTTATTTCAACTTATTTCCCTGCTGAGAAGAGAGGAGTTTAATGCCAGGATAGCTGTTGAAGGACGAATCTCTTCATATATTCATTTGTTAAAAGAATGGGGGCAGCCGCCGGCTTATGTAGACACAACAGCGATTAGTGATGAAAAATGTATAGTACATGCTAAAGAATATGACTTATTAATTGAATTTCCATCATTAGCTGAAAAAGAAGCTTTTGCTGCTGTAATACAAAAATATGCCCAAAAAGAGGTTGAGAATCAACCAGGACTTATAAAAAATTCCTGGTTTGTACCTTTATATACCTCTACTACACCACTGCCAGGTTTTGTGAAAGTTTCAGAAATACGGGGTAAAATAAATGGATATGCTATTATATCATATGCACTTGACAGTGTAGCCCAGAAACTTAAAGGACAGTTGGAAGATTATAATCCAGTAGTTGATTTTGAAGTAAATGATATCTGGATAAATGAATCCTTTTTAAGTTATCTAGATTCAAGTATGGAATAGAATAGTTCATTAATCTAAAAATCTGAGGAGGAATTTATAATGTTTAAAAAATATTTGTTAGGTATAGTCTTAGTAGGTTTGTTGGTGTCGGTTTTTATTGGTAGTGGAGCTGTCCAGGCTGAAGGAAGAGTGGCGATTGTTTTTGCAACTGGTGGTCTTGGGGACAAGGCATTTAATGATTCAGCATATGAAGGTATGAAGCTGGCCAAAGAAAAATACAGAATTGAATTTGAGCAGGCTGAACCGACTGCTATTGCTGAATATGAAACATATCTGACCCAATTTGCTGTTTCCAGGAGATATGATTTGATTATTTCTATTGGTTTTGACCAGGCTGATGCCTTAACTAATGTTGCTTCCAGATTCCCGGAGCAGAAATTTGCTCTAATTGATTCGGTAGTAGATAAACCTAATGTGGCTTCATATGTATACCAGGAAAATGAAAGGGGTTTTCTATTGGGAGTAGCTTCTGCTTTAATGACTACTAAAACAGATGATCCCAGGATAAATGCAGCTAAAAAGATTGGTGTTATTGGGGGTATGAAGATACCTTTAATTGATGCTAACATTGCCGGGTTTATAGCAGGAGCTAAATATGTTGATCCTGAAGTAGAAGTTATGCATTCTTATGTTGGTAGTTGGGCTGATCCTGCCAAAGGTAAAGAGCTTACCCTGTCAATGATTGAAAAGGGTGTAGATATTATCTGGGGAGCAGCCGGTCGGTCAGGATTAGGAGTAATCAAGGCAGCTGAAGAAGAAAATTGTTATGGCCTCGGTGCTGATTCTGATCAGAGTTATCTTGCTCCAGAAAATGTTTTAACAAATGGTATGAAATTAGTTAATAACACAGTTTTAATTGCTATTGAAGAGGTTATTAATGATAGTTTCTCTGCAGGAACCCATGTCCTTGGTGTTAAAGATGGTGCACTGGGTTATACAGACAGTTTATTACCAGCTGATGTAATTGCAAAAGTAGAAGAAGTTAAGGTAAAGGTTATTAACTCAGAGATTGAGATTCCAGATACTGTTGAGTAAAATGATTTTATGGTAAATAGGGATATAGAGGTTTAATAGGGGCAGGCTACCTTGCCCCTAATATTTATTTAACCTTAAGGAAGGGATTAGCTATGAATGCTGTTGAACTAAAAAACATTACTAAAACCTTTGGTAAAAAATATGCTAATGAGGGGATTAATTTAGCCGTTCAGGAAGGTGAAGTTCACTGTCTTCTTGGGGAAAATGGGGCTGGAAAGACAACTTTAATGAAAATCCTGTTTGGTCTATATAGTAAAGACAGTGGTAGTATTTATATTAAAGGTAAAAAGGTTGAGATAGAAGAACCTCGCCAGGCAATTGAGCTGGGGATAGGTATGATCCACCAGCATTTTATGCTGGTAGACCGGTTAACTGTAACTGAAAATATTATTGCCGGTGATGAACCGAAACATGGATTATTTATTGATAGAACTGAAGCAAAACAAAGGGTAGAAAATTTATCCCAGAGGTTTAATTTAAAGGTAGACCCTGAAGCCAGGATAGAAAATATATCAATAGGTGAACAGCAGAGAGTTGAAATCTTAAAGGCGCTTTATCGTCAGGCTGAGATATTAATTCTTGATGAACCAACTGCTGTTTTAACCCCTCAGGAGACCAAAGAACTGTTTAATGTGATGAGAGAATTAAAAAGAGCTGGCAAGACAATTATCTTTATTACCCATAAATTAAAAGAAACAATAGCAATCTCAGATAGAATTACTATCTTAAGGAATGGCAAAAAGGTAGGTACTGTTAATACTGCTGATACCAATCCAAATCAACTAGCCAGGATGATGGTTGGTCGTGAAGTAGTTTTAAAGGTATTTAGAAATAAGCGGGGTAATAGTAAACCTATTTTTAAGGTAGAGGGATTGTCATTAAATAATAAAAAAAGCAATCTTACCCTGGCTGATGTGAGTTTTACCATAGAGCAGGGGGAAATTCTGGGTGTAGCTGGAGTTGAGGGAAATGGCCAATTAGAATTAGAAGAAGCTTTAATGGGGCTTAGAACAATTGAGCAAGGTAAGATATTGTTTCGTGGCAAAGATATAACTACTCTGAAGACAAAGGAGAAAAGAAGGTCAGGGATGGCCTATATTCCTTCTGACCGTTTAAAACGTGGTTTAATTGAAAATTTTAACATAGAAAGAAATTTAATTCTCGGTAGTGAGTGGTCTACTCCTTTTGCTAAAAAGGGTTTTCTAAATAAAAATATGATTAAAAAATATAGTAATAAAATTATTGAACAATTTGATATTAGGTGTTCAAGTAGTAAAGACCTGGTAGGTAATCTCTCCGGGGGTAATCAGCAGAAGTTAATAATAGCTAGAGAATTAGATCAGAACCCAGGTTTTATTTTAGCCTCACAACCCACCCGGGGGGTTGATGTAGGTGCCATTGAATATATCCATAACCTTCTTCTGGAGATGAGGGATAAAGGGAAGGGTATTTTGCTTATTTCTGCTGAGTTAGATGAACTTCGTTCTTTAAGTGATCGGATTATAGTCATCTATGAAGGGAAAATAGTATCTGAAGGAAAAACAGAAGAATTTTCAGAAGAAGATTTAGGTCTATTAATGGCAGGCCACCGATTGGAGGGTAATAAGGATGGCATTAATTAATAAATTATATACAAAGATGAAAGAGAATTCCTGGTTAGCCAATCTGACTTATTCCTTTCTGGCTATTGTGATGGCACTGATAATTGGAGCAATTTTAATACATATTTCCGGCCATAATGTCTGGCAGGCTTATTATTATCTTTTTTATGGTGCCTTTGGAAATTCCTATAACCTGGCTCAAACCCTTCTTAAAACAACACCATTGATCTTTACCGGCCTGGCTGTTGCTATTGGCTTTCAAAGTGGTCTTTTTAATATAGGGGGAGAGGGGCAGCTGTACTGGGGGGCTTTTGTAACTGCTATTGTTGCTATTGCTTTTTCTGCTCTGCCCGGAGTGATATTGATACCACTTTCGCTAGTTAGTGGAGCTCTGGCTGGAGGACTCTGGAGTATTATCCCTGGTTATCTCAAAGCTAAAACAGGGGCCCATGAGGTGATTACTACAATTATGTTTAATTATATTGGTATTCTAGCAACTAGCTTTTTATTAAAAAATTATTTTAAAGCAGATGGTCCAGTAGACCAGACCAGGATGATTCCAGAATCAGCTGGTTTAAAGGAGCTTATTCCATATACCAGGTTGACCTGGGCTATTATACTGGGTGTATTTATAATATTTATTGTTGATTATCTCTTAAAAAATACTTCTTTAGGCTTTGATTTACAGGCAGTAGGATATAATCCTGCTGCTGCTGAATATGCTGGTATCTCGGCAGAGTGGATTTTAGTAATAACAATGGGCTTAAGTGGGGCTATTGCTGGTCTGGCAGGTAGTACTATGGTTCTGGGTGTTTTACACCGTTTTATTACCAATTTTTCTCCTGGCTATGGTTTTACCGGGATTGCTGTAGCGGTTCTGGGAAGAAATAAACCCTGGGGTGTGCTGGCGGCTGCTTTGTTATTTGGTGCCCTGGAAGCAGGGGGGATGTCCATGCAACTTTTTGCTAAAATTCCACAGGACCTGATGACTATTGTTCAGGGATTGGTTATACTCTTTGTTGCTGCTCCAGCTTTTATTCAGATTATTACTAGATTTTCTGTTGGAGGGAAAGGGGCTGGTTTAAATGAATGAGATCATTACTTCAATTTTTAGTCTTAATACTACAGCGGCGGCTATAAGGATGACTACACCGCTGGCCCTGGCGGCCATGGGCGGTACTTTTTCCGAAAGGTCAGGTATTGTTAATATCGGCCTAGAGGGTATGATTCTCTCTGGTGCTTTTGCTGGTGTTCTGGGTTCATTTTATACAGGAAACCCCTGGATAGGGGTATTGTTAGCCGCTGTTGCTGGTGGTTTAATGGCAGCCCTTTTTGCTATTTTTACTATTAAATATAAAGCAAATCATGTGGTAACAGGTGTTGGCTTAAATATTCTAGCTCTGGGAGCTACTACCTGGTTGATGCAGGTTTTATGGGGAAGTCGTGGTAGTTCACCAACTGTGAAGGGTCTTGGGGAAATTTCACTACCATTACTAAAAGATATTCCTGTTATTGATAGATTATTAGGTAGCCAATCTCCCCTTGTTTATCTTATGTTTATTTTAGTTGTTGCTGGCTGGATTTTGTTATTTAAAACACCTCTTGGTTTAAGGATAAGAATGACCGGAGAACATCCGGAAGCCGCTGATACACTGGGGATAGATACTAAGAAGATACAGTATTTTAGTGTAATTTTAAGTGGAGCTTTATCAGGTCTTGGTGGAGCCTATCTTTCTCTGGGGCAGCTTAACTGGTTTAGTATGAATATGTCAGCAGGAAGAGGATACATGGCACTGGCTGCCAATACTTTTGGTCAGTGGAATCCACTGGGAGGCCTGGGAGCAAGTTTTCTCTTTTCCTTTACCGATGCAGTACAGATGAGGTTACAGGGGCTAAATCTGGGAATAGCCAATGAGATTATTCAAATGTTACCCTATCTTTTAACTGTAATTGTACTGGCTGGAGCAGTTGTTCGTTCGCGTCCACCTCAAGCTCTGGGAGAACACTATGAATCGGGTAAATAAGCAGGATTCTCCAAATACTCTCTATAAATACAAAAACCTCAGCTAAAAATGCTGAGGTTTTAAGGTCCCTGAAAAGAAATAATAAAATACCTAAAATTGTTTTTAGCAAAAAAATTACCTCAAATATTACTATTTTTTTTTGAATATAATTTAATAAGACCATTATTCTTTAATACTCTCATGAAAGTAATTAATCTTTCTTCAACCGGAGAATATTTTTCAAAATCTTGCTTTCTTAATATATCAGTAATTTTACCGATAGTTTTCTGACCATCAATATTTTCCCAGACAAAACCACCTAATTTATCAAACTCAAGAGTGGTCTGTTTAGGAATATTAAATATCTTTTGCAATAATTTATCTATCCATTTGTTTCTTTTTATAATCAATATTATATTACCATCTTCATCTTTTTTCCATTCTATGTTTTCTTTTCTTTCAGGTATCATCTCAAAAATATTTCCTTTTAATTTCTTATTAACTAAGGAAGCCATTTATTAACCACCTCAAATATAATATGAACTGTCCCGGAATTAATGTCCGGAACAGCATTATTAATTTCTTTTTAGACAGATAAATTAGTATTGTCTTCTAATGAGTTATTTTTGCTCAAAATAGAATTATAAATTAGTGTAATCACAACAAGAGCAAAGAAAATTAAACCCCAGATAGGGCCTAGTGCCGTTGTTTTAAATCCAAAACTAATTTCAGCATATGCAAAGATAGCAAGGATAACCCCCATGACAGCATCTCCAGCAATCAGACCCGAGGCATATAATACTCCTCTTTCCCGTTTCTGTGCAAAAGCTGCTTTATTTTTATCTTTCTGTCTGTCAAGGATGCCTCTAATTATACCACCAACCATAATAGGTGTTGTAAGATGAATTGGCAGGTAAAGTCCGACTGCAAATGGTAGTGAACCTATCCCGAATAATTCAACAATCAGGGCTGTAAAAGCACCAACGAATATAAGTGACCAGGGTAAGGTGCCTTTCATAACACCCTCCACAACCATCGACATTAAAGTGGCCTGTGGTGCGGCTAATTCCTTTGAACCAATGGTATAGGCACCATGCAGTAAAAGAAGAACATAGCCTATAGCCAGGGCAGAAATAAGCACACCAAGCATTTCACCTATCTGCTGTTTCTTTGGAGTAGCTCCGACAAGAAAACCTGTTTTTAAGTCCTGAGATGTATCACCAGCTACTGCAATAGCAATGCAGACAATTGCACCTACACTTAAAGCAGCAACCATGCCTGTTTCACCGCTCCAGCCAAGGGCCTTAAAAAGGGCTGTAGTAAAGAGCAAGGTTGCAATGGTCATTCCTGAAGCTGGATTGGAAGAACTACCTACAATACCAACAATCCTGGAAGATACGGTTACAAAGAAAAAACCAAAAATGAGAACGAAAATGGCGCCCCAGATACCTACTGGAATTTGTGGCATGATAGCAATCAAAATGATTATTGCTACTGCAATCAAAAGAACCGATTTTATAGAAAGATCTTCAGTAGTCCGTTTCTTTTCAATGTTAATATCTTCAGCTAATCCAGAAAGAGCAGCTTTAAATGAACTCCAGATAGTAGGTAATGCTTTGATTAGACTAATTACACCACCAAGGGCAACAGCACCAGCTCCAATATACCTGATATAATTATCCCAGATACCCCAGAATCCTAATTGAGAGATAGGTACTTCAGCTGGAAATATAACTGTACCTGAATTAGCTCCAAGTAAAGCAATAATTGGTATCAATACCAACCACCCCATGATACCACCTGAAAGCATCAAAGCAGAAATTTTGGGACCAATAATAAAACCTACACCAAGTAAAGAAGGTAAAACATCCATTCCAACAGCAGCACCTTTTACTCCAGGAATAGACCATTCTACACTTGTCGGCCAGATATTAAAGCCTTTTGCTTCAGCTAAAATCTTATATAGTGCACCAGCTCCCAGGCCGGCGAAAACTGTTTTAGTACCTACACCACCTTTTTCCCCAGCTACCAGAACCTCTGCACAGGCAGTTCCCTCTGGATATGGTAGTTTGCCATGTTCCCCAACAATTAAATGTTTACGAAGGGGAATCATAAATAAAACACCAACCATACCGCCTAAAAGGGCCATCAGAAACATCTTAAAGATACTGGGGTCCATTCCCCAAATTATTAAAGCAGGAATAGTAAAGATAACACCAGCAGCCACTGATTCTCCGGCAGAACTGATTGTTTGCACCATGTTATTTTCTAAAATAGAATTCTTTTTTAGTATTCCGCGGATTACACCCATAGAAACGACAGCTGCAGGAACGGAAGCTGTAACGGTCATCCCTACTTTAAGACCGAGATAAGCATTTGCCGCCCCAAAAATAACAGTCATAATTATACCAAGTATAACAGAAGTTAACGTGAATTCCGGCATAACCTTCTCTGCAGCAATATAAGGTTGATACTCTTCACCAGGTATTGCTTCATAAGCGTTTGAATCTAAACCTTTAATTTCTTTATCTACCATCATTATACCTCCATATTTGATTTTGTTACAGCCTCTTTTGTAATACAGGAAACTAGTAATAAAAATATACATAGGTATGTTTCCTATATACTAAGAAATTTGAACAATTAATTTCTTTTACCCCCCTTTATATATTTTTATAGATAGCTTGTATGAATAATTTTTGCAAAAAAAAAGACTGTAATAAATGCAAAAAATATTCCAAAAATCTTTTAAAGACCAAAATTCTAATAATGATATTCGATCATTTTATATTAAAGCAATTCCATAAACACGAATATCAAGGTTTTTTATATCGTAATATTATGGCATAGATTTACTTTTTATTATATGATACTTTTATTATATCAATGGTTTATGATGAATTCAAGGTTGAATGTTAATCAGGACTATCTGTATTTATTTATTCTCAATAAAAGTTGCTTTTTTCTACTGCATAATATATTTTTGATTTTAAAAAAGGTTAAAATTCAGATATTTTGGGATTATATTTAAGGTAGTAGAGGATATAAATGATAATTCTATTAAGGGAAATAGAGCTAATGTTGAGCCAGCTAAACTAAAATAGTAAACAACAGCCAATTATTATTGACATATGATTAAAAAGAGAATATAATAAACTCTCAGTTTTTAATGTTTAACTTTGGTAAGGCATTATTTTCTATATAGATGTTTTATATTAAATTAGTAAAGTGGAGGGAATTAAATGCAGTTAGAATTTGATTGTATACCCTGTATTTATCGACAGGTGCTTGAAGCTAGTAGGATGGTTACTGATGATCAAGAACTTATTAGAGAAATATTAAATGAATTTTCCAGGATGATCCCTGAGCTTGAGTCAGATTTGTCAGCACCAGTACTGGTCAGTAGAATACAAGATTATCTTAAAGAGGTAAGTGGAAAAAAAGATCCTTATTACAAATTTAAAGAGGCAAATTTGAAATTAGCCTTAAATCACTACTCTGATGTCGAAAAAAATATAGTTAATGCTGAGGATCTATTGCTGGCAGCATTGATTATTTCTGCCATGGGGAATTCAATAGATGCAGGAGTTAGTCTAAAGGTAGATATAGCAGGCAATCTTGCCAGGGCGGTAGAATATGGCTTTAAATATAGTGATTATCAACATTTTAAAAAAGAAGTGGAGAAAGCTGACAGGCTTTTAATTATTGCTGATAATACAGGAGAGGCGGTTTTTGATAGATTACTAATTAGGGAGTTAGATAAATTTGAGCTAGAAATTATTTATGCTGTCAGGGATAAGCCTATTTTAAATGATGTGACCTTAAAAGAAGCTAGACAGCTTGGTATTGACAAGCTCTGCCAGCTGATTTCCAGTGGTTGTGACACCCCAGGGACAGTAATGGAAAGGGCAAGTGAAGAGTTTCTTAATGTTTTTTCAGAGGCAGATATAGTTATAAGTAAAGGACAGGGGAATTTGGAAGGACTCATGGGGACGAGTCGACCAATTTATTATCTATTAAAGATTAAATGTGATTTGATAGCCAGTAGATTAGACTCAGGAATGGCCGAAGGTGATTTTATATTTAAGTTAATGTAAAATAGCTGCTTATTTACAATATATTTCTTAGTTGATATTTTGAATATTAAGTCTACCCACAGGGGTAGGCTTCTTAGTGTATAAAAATATAAAATGATTGATTAGTAATTATAAGAGAGTATTAGAGATATAGATGAATTTTCCTAGGGATATAATTAAAGCTAATTCAGCAAGAGAAATTATAGATCCTTGTCTTCATGCTACTTTAGGAAGTCATTTAATTCTTAATTTTTTTGGTTCTGTCAACAAAGTATTAGTACTATTGGATTTTGATAGAATACTTGCTGAATCCAAGTTAAATAAAAATAAAAGTCTATTTGGTAAAATTAGTATTTACAATTTTTTCTTTATGTTGTATAATAATTAATAGGAATATATCCATAATTATACAATAATTGAAAGAGGGATTAAATTTAATACTGAATTATATGCATAAGGATTGATAATAGTATGGGGGTTGAAATGTTAGTTGATTTATATTAAAGAAAGGAAATAATATATTGAAGTAACACTAAAGAAAAATATTAAATTGAAGGATGATGAAAATGTATAAAAAAGAAAATTTAAATTATAATTTGAGAACTTGTTTTACAAAAGAAGATCTTGATTTAATTAGTTGTATGCATGATGACTCATATTTTAGTGAATATGGATTTGATAAGACATTTGGAAAAAAAGTTAAAAATTCCCTTTACCAATTTGATAAAAAATTTACTCAAGGGAAAGATAATTTATTTATTGCAGAATTTTAAAAAAAAATAATTGGTTCTATTGGTGTAATTGGTAAATCAAATTTTGAAGCCGTCTTAGATGGGTTCTTGTAGATGAACAATATCGTAATAATGGTATCGGAAAATGTTTGCTTAATGAAGCAGTTATGTTTTGCAAAGAAAGTAATTATAAAAGAGTTTTTCTTATAACTTTTGATGTATTAGCTGTAGCTTCTAAGTTATATACTTCTTTTGGTTTTCAAAAAGTAAAGGAAAAACAAGTTTTTTTGTTTGGAAAAAATCTTATTGAACAATGCTTTGAATTATATTTGTAAGGTTTTTCTTTCTGCAATATTCATGTAGACAAGAGCACTTCTTGATAAAAAGGGTTATTCTAAGAAAGATTGCAAGAAATTGCAAAATAAGACAAGCAAAAATCAACTTTAATAGTAGGTGATGATGTTTCAAAAATATATATTAATTATTAATGAGGATTAGTAAGCTGATTAAGTTTAATTGACTATATTCGCTGAATAAAGCAAAATTATCATTTGACACTTGCAGAAAAGAATAATAAAATAAAGTTGTGTTGAAAATGAGATTTATTCTCACTAGTTTTTGTTTTTAGGAATGCCTAAGCGACAAAATATTTTTTTAGCAATAAATTAGGATTGCCTAAAAGTCTTGCCTGGATAATGTGTAGAAAAAATGAATAATTTCTAGAGTCGGGGGTGATATAGAAAAATTAGGAATATAGCTAGCTGGAATTATATGATGTCAGGAAAAATATTTAAAACAAAGGAGTGTAAATGAATGTTTAAAAAATTACTTGTGTTTTCTTTTTTCTTTGTCATGGGAATTGTAATTGCTGTACCGGTTAGTGCCCATACACCAATGTTATATGTAGAAGATTATGGTGACGGTACTATTTATTTAGAAGGTGGATTTTCCGATGGTTCATCTGCTTCTGGTACAGAAATTTTGCTGGTAGAAGACAAAGACTTTGATAATGATACTGCTGTAAGGGATAAATACCTTGAGTTCATTTTTAACAGTGTTAATTTTGAAGAACTTGCTGATACATATTTAAAAATAGCTGAAGAAAATGGAGCTAAAATAGAGGGTAATAAAGTAGCAGATTTTAGTAAGCTGGAAGCAGAATTATTAGAAGGCAAATTAATAATCTTTAAAAGTCAGTTAGATGATTTTAGCAGTCTTAATCTCCCCAAACCAGAAGGTTCTTATCTGGTTGTCTTTAATGCGGGGCCTGGGCATACAGTTGTAAAAAAAGGTGCTGTTTTAACAGAAGATGAAAAGGCCTTACTGGAATAGATAAATTTAATGCTAATTATTGATTATGTCAAAAGTAAGTAAACTAAATTTAAAGGGGAATGATGTTATGATGCAAAATGCAAGGAAATTATCAGTTTTAATGATGGCGCTGGTCTTAATGGCTTTTGGAATGGTTTCTACTGCTTCTGCTCACTTTCAGATGATTTTACCATCTGATGACCTTATTAATGAGGGGGAAGACTCAGAGATTGATATTCAGTTGATTTTTACTCATCCGGCTGAGGCCTCACACACCATGGATATGGAAAAACCAGTTTCATTTGCTGTTTTAAATAAGGGTAGAAAAAAGGATTTAACAGATACCCTTAATTCCTTTACATATTTTGGAGGAAAGGCCTGGGAGACATCTTATAATATCAGGGGCTTCGGTGATTTTGTTTTTTATCTTGAACCTGCACCATATTATGAAAAAATGGAAGATGGTTATATTACACAGATAACTAAGGTGGTAGTTAATAATCTGGGTATGCCTACAGACTGGGATGCTGAACTGGGCTTAAAAGCGGAAATAGTACCTCTAAATAAACCTTATGGTCTCTGGACAGGTAATGTTTTTCAGGGAATAGTTAAAATGGATGGTGAGCCAGTTCCTTATGCCGAAATAGAGGTTGAAAGACTAAATGCACCTGCTTTTAGTGGTTTGGTAGGTGAAGGTCAGGAATTCCCATCTGATGCCCATATAACTCAGGTGGTCAGAGCTGATGAGAATGGTGTTTTCACCTTTGGTATTCCTAAAGAAGGCTGGTGGGGTTTTGCTGCTCTGATGGAGGGTGAAGAAATTAATGGTAAAGGACATGAAGTTGGTGCTGTAATGTGGATTAAGGCTTATGACATGAATTAAAAGAGCTATGCTGCAGAGAGGATTAATGTTTCCCCTCTCTGCCTTAAAATAAATATTTATTGTTGCAATAAATTTAGAAAACAAGTTTTGATTAACCGAAATAAACATCTTTCTTAATAATACAAAGATAATAGTTTGATTGTTAGTTGATTTATTATTGTTTTTATCATGATTAATGAGACAACATTTGATATGCATAAAGGAGAAGATTTAATATGAAGGAAGATTTCCTGGATTATATTGAAGCAAAGAGAAAGGAAGTAAAAGAGAAAGAGGGTAGGGATCCGGAAAGGATAATTTCCCAGCAGTATTACCAAAAGGCTATTCAGATTTCTGCAAAATGTGTTAATAAAACAAATAAAAAGAAACGTCCATTGACCAGTAAGATTGATAAAATTGTGTTAAATAGGTTTACTGGTCCCCTGGTTTTACTGGCTATAATATATTTATTGTATAATCTTAGTATTGTTCAAGGGTATAAACTTACCAATTATACCTGGCCTATTCTGGCATCTTTCAGGGATTTAGTAGCCTCTATTTTACCATCAGAAGGCTTGCTTTTTGATCCTTTATTACGTTCTCTGGTTTTAAGTGTTATGGATGGTATTCTGGCTGTTCTAAATTATGTGCCTATTTTTGCCATTCTTTTTACCCTGGTAGCAGTTCTAGAAGACATTGGTTATATACCGCGGATGACTTTTATTATGGACCGGGTATTCCGCCATTTCGGACTTCACGGGCAATCGCTTTTCCCTCTTGTTCTTGGTGGGGTGTTTGTCGGTGGTTGTGCGATACCAGGTGTTATGGCTACCAGGGGAATTAAAGATGAGAAGGCTAGATTGGCTACGATACTTATTGTACCTTTAATGAATTGCCTGGCCAAAACCCCTTTGTATATCTTATTAATAGGTTTGTTCTTTAAAGATTATCAGGGATTTACTATGTTTTTTATGGCAACTATAACTTTAATCATTGCTTTGAGTGTTAGTAAATTGTTTTCGCTTACGATTTTAAAAAGAAAAGAGCCGGCTCCATTTGTTCTAGAAATGCCCCCTTATCACTTGCCTACGATAACGGGTGTTATCAGACGCTGTCTAGAGAGGTTATGGCTTTTCTTTAAAAAGATTGTTACGATCGTAATAGTTGTAATGGCTCTGGTTTTTGCTTTAACACATTTCCCTGGATTGGATCAGGAACAAAGGGCTAATTACCAAGCGCAAATGGAACAGGTGATTGACAAGTTTTATCAAGATATAGGTCAGGATTCCCCTTATAGGACAGTACTTGCTGGAGATAATTTAGAGAAATACATCAATTATAATGCAGACTATTCCTTGTCTAAAAGAGGGGTAGATAGTGAAGAGAAAAAAGAAATAATTGATAACGAATTTAAAGAAAGAAACCTGGCTTTTTATAAAATTGCCAATAGAGGGGTTTATAGGGAAGATGGAGAATTAACAAGAGACCGCGAGGCAATGCAAGTAGCCAAAGCATATCGTTATCTTGAACGGGGTAGAAAAGAGCTCAGGGCTGAGATAAATGATAAGACATTAATTAACAGTGTTCTCGGTCTGCTGGCACATAAGATAGAGCCGATTACCAAATATGCTGGATTTAACTGGCGGGTAAATATGGCTTTAATTAGTTCATTTGCTGCTAAAGAGAGTAGTGTAGCTACCCTGGGGAGTATTTATAAGTCAGATCAAGGGGAAAGCCTGGAAGAAAAGATGTCTGAGCAGGAACAGGGTTGGACACCATTACACGCTCTGGCCATAATGTTGTTTATGGCTATGTATCCCCCTTGTATACCTACCTTAATGGCTGTACGTTTAGAAAGTGGTAGTACTAAGTGGATGTTATTTGCTGGTTTTTATCCGATTATCCTGGGTTCATTCATTTCAATTCTTATTTTTAGTGGTGGTAATTTATTAGGACTCAGTGGTTTACAGGCTATGATTTCATTTTACATCTTAGCAATAATTACTATGGTACTAATGGGTTTTATTAAGCAAGATGGGGTTGGTAATGAGTTTGCAGGAGATATTGAGCAGGAGACAGTTCAGCTTTAAACTGGACTAATAAATTAATAAGGATTCAAAAATTGGAGGGGTTATTAATGATCAGTCAAATTGGTGTAATACCATTAGTAAAACTCAAGCAGGGTGAAAGGGCCCGGGTTGTTTATACCAAAGAATATGGCAGGGGCTTTGTTCAGCATCTATCTGATATGGGGTTAAGTGATGGCTCAGAGATTGAAATTATTGCCCCAGGTAACCCAGGCCCTTTTCTTATCGAAGTTAAGGATACTTCACTGGCTATTGGTCAGGGAATAGCGAAAAGAATACTGGTGGAAAAAACATATAAAGGGGGATATATATGTCTATGGTTGAAAATAAAACAATGAATTTAGATAAGTTAAAACCAGGTCAGGAGTGTAAGCTGATTGATGTACATTTAACCGGGGCTAATGGACAGCGCTTAATGGATATGGGTTTTATGCCTGGTGTTAAAATAAAGGTGTTGCGTAATGCCCCATTGACAGACCCGGTAGAGCTTGAAATCAGAGGATATAATGTAAGTATTCGTCATGCTGAAGCCAGGTATATAGAGGTGAGTCTTTGATGAAAAACACAGGAGAGTATATTGTGGCAGTAGCTGGTCAACCTAATTCTGGTAAATCAACGGTTTTTAATATGTTAACTGGAGCCAGGCAATTCATTGCCAATTATCCAGGGGTTACAGTGGAAAAAAAGATAGGGATTTATAATTATAAGGATCAAAAAATCAAACTAGTTGATTTACCTGGAACATATAGTTTAACCTCGTATAGTTTAGAGGAAAGGGTTGCCCGGAATTTTTTGATTGATGAGAAACCTGATTTGATTTTAAATATTGTTGATGCCTCAAATCTGGAACGTCATTTAAATTTGACTTTTCAATTATTGGAAATGGGTCTTCCGATGATTATAGCCTTAAATATGATCGATGTTTCCCAAAATAGGGGTTTTAAAATTGATCTTGAGAAACTTAGTGAAGAATTAGGGGTTTCAGTCCTTCCTACAGTGGCAAAAAAAGGTAGAGGTAAGGATGACTTAAAACTGCTTATTTATGATGCCTGTAATAATAAAGAAAGCTATCAAAATGACTTTATGATTGATTATGGTGAGACTATGGAGAATATTTTAACAGAATTAGAGGATAAGATTGCTGCAGATAACCGATTTGCTGGTCATCTACCCAGGTGGATGGCAGTTAAATTGCTGGCTGGAGACCCCGAGGTTCGTACTATGTTTAGTGGAAATTGAGCCAAGAGAAAGGGTGATTCTAATATGCAAAATCTTATATTGATAATAATTGCTGTTTTGTGTGTCTGGTACATCTATCGCAAATTTAAACCTGCTAAAGGCAAAAGTCCTTGTGGGGCCTGCGGGTGTTGTAGTATGACAAATGAAGAAGATGATTCAAAATAAAGTATTTATTTGATTTATGATAAAATCCAGCTATTATTCTTTGATTATGTAGAAAAAGGGGGGCAGTAAAAGGTGAGTGAGATAATATCTCTTGTAAATGAATTAGAGAGAAAAAATATAAAAGTAACCCAGCAGAGAAGGATTATCCTGGGGATTTTAAATAATAATAAGGGTGAACACCTTTCAGCCCGTGATATATATACTTTAGGTAAAGATATTGATGATTCAATAGGTCTTTCTACGGTCTATAGAACTTTAAATCTATTAAGGGATGTAGGAATAATAGCTGAATATCATTTTGACAAGGAATTTGCTAAATACGAATTAAGCTGTCAAAAAGAGCAGGATATTCATCATCATTTAATATGCAAAAATTGCGGTAAAATAATAGAGGTTGAAAATTACCTTCCTGGTCATTTTAAGGATGAGATATATGATAAAAATCAATTCATCTGTCAGGAATTCAGCCTAAAGGTTTCTGGACTTTGTAAAGAGTGCCAGCAATTATTTTCTGAGGAAAAGACAAGTTGATATGTTTAAGAGAATAAGGAAAAGTAGTAAAGGAGGGAAATATGTCTTTAATGATTATAGGTGCTGATAATTTAGGTAGTATTGAGGAGAATGTTAGGGATATTGGTTTTACTGAGATAATACATTTATCCGGTAGAAGCAAGAGTGCCTTTCGTAATTTTCAGCTCCCTGTAGATATAGATATGGTCTTAGTTTTGACTGATTATATTCACCATACAGCAATGAAAAAAGTTAAAAGAGAGGCTAAAGACAAAAAAGTAGATGTTATTTATGCCAGGAGGAGTTGGGCTGCTATATATAAGAAATTAGAGAGGAGGCAGGTGTTAAATTGCATATAATGGTTTATTTTGCTAATGATTTAGGTTAACCTAATAATGAGAAAATATTGGTTCTTTGCTGAAAGTACACTTAATCAAAGTGATGATCTAAAGATGTTTAGACCCGGTTTAAATGTTGATTTTGGTGATAGATTAAATGTGGATTTTTCTTATGCAATTTATGAGGCTGATAATTCTGATGCCCAGGATAATTATTTAGACCTTATTTTCAACTATGATCTGACTAAAAATACTTACTGGGAGTTAGAGTATGAAGATCATAGTTATGATGACAATGCGGGGACAGATGAATCTATTATAACTACTTCATTAGGTGTTAACTTTTAATTAAATGTCTTGTAGATTTAGATTAAATAAACTAAAAACTAAAATTATAGGAGGAGATTGTTAATGAAAGAAATCGGAATTTTTTATGGTAGTACAATGGGTGAGACCGAAGAGGCTGCAGAGATGATAGCTGATGTGATTGGAAAAGATAAGGCAGAGGTTTATAATGTTGGCTCAGTTACTGTAGATGAGGTTGAGAAATATGATAAATTAATCTTTGGTTCATCCACTTGGGGACTTGGTGAGCTACAGGATGATTGGGATACCTTTATTGAAAAACTTAAAACACTGGATTTAAGTAATAAAAAGGTGGCTTTATTTGGTTTAGGTGACCAGGCAATGTATTCAGATACCTTTGTAGATGCTATGGGGATAATATATGATGTTGTCAAGGAAAAAGGGGCAGAAGTAATAGGAGGGGTTTTGGCGGATGACTATGATTTTAATCACTCTGAGGCTTTAATTAATGATGCATTTGTTGGTCTTCCTTTGGATAATAATAGTCAGGGTGATTTGACAGAAGAGAGGATTAGAAACTGGGTAGATGATTTATTAAAAGCATTTTAATGAGATTGAGCTGTGTTTATTTATGAATATTAGGAGTGAAGAAAATGAGAGTTTTTTATCACCATTTATATGAATTTAAAAAAGGCTTAAGAAACCTAATACTGCATACGACCAAAAGTAGTAACCAGGAACTTATTGAAAGGAATCTAAAAAAGAAATACATCCCCTATATTATTTATAATGTGAGCAGAGATAAAATTAATGTCTTTTTTGGTAATAAACACTGTATAGAGGTTATTAAACAGATAGGCAAAAGCAACTTGAAAAACTATACAGATGAAGAGGATTTTATACTGGGAATAATGCTTGGCTATGATCGTGTGGAACAATGTAAGCGCTATATGAAAAGGAAAATAGATACTGGTGCGGTAGATGAGTTAGTAGGCTAGTATTTTCATTTTTAAATATAATTAATTTGAAAGTATTAAGGTATATAGGGAAAAATAAAAAAAATTTAAAATTCTGTCCTGAATATAAATTTACAATAAATTAAATAAAGGGCAGGATTTTTTCTTTTTATCTTGAATAATACATTGGAGTAAAATAGTTAAAAAAAGGAGGAGTAAGATTTGGATAAAGAAACACTGTCTGCCATTCAGGAAATGCTGGAACAACAGTCTGCTGGGCTTTCAAAGGAGTTAGATATGAGATTTGATAGTTTCAGGGATGAAGTCAAACAGGAGTTAAAACCGATAAAAGGCCAGCTTTATAATATGGAAAAAGATATTAAGGTTTTAAAAAGGGATATTAAAGATATTAGATTTGATATTAAGGCCTTGAAGAATGCCAGTCTGGAATTGTCTGAAGAACATTTAAATCATGTACATCAGCTTGGTGATGAAGAAACAAGTAGACCTATTAGGGATATTAATTAAGAATATTTGTTTAAACTATCCTCCTGGTGTTTTTTTTGTCTTTCTTCCAATAATTATGTTTATCTAGCTTATAGATAGTTCTGTAAAAGATATTGTTGATTAAATATGGATGAAAAAAATTATAATAAAGAAATAGTTGACAGGAAATAAGTAATATTGTATAATTAATAATGAATTAATATTCAATATTAATCCGAGGAATGGTGTTAAATATGGTGCAAGTATTAAAAGAAGAAGTAAGGGAAAGGATATACTCAGCAGCTGTAGAAGAGTTCTATGAAAATAATTATAATTCTGCTAAGATGAAAGATATTGCCAGGAGAGCAAATATTCCTACAGGATTAATTTATTCATATTATAAGAACAAAGAGGATCTTTTTGCAGGAATTGCCCGGCCTGTTTTTCAAAAACTAAAGGAATTCATCAAAGGCAAAAAAGACAGGGATCAAGGAGGAGAAAGGATTTTTGATGTCTTTGAGGAGATAGAGATTGATTTTATTATGAATCTCTTTCAGGAAAGAAAACAGTTAATAATCCTAGTAGATAAGAGTGAGGGTACAGAATTTGAAGGCGCTAAAGAAGAGATTGTTAATTTATTAGAAATACATATCAGGGAGGGATTAGCTGGTAAAATCAAAGGTATTGAAGATGATTATAAAGATTTTTTTTATCATATCCTTGCTGATAACTTTACGGGAAGAATGTTTGAGATTTTTCGTCATTTTGAAGATCTTAATAAAGCTAGAAAGATGATTGAATTAATTGCTAGACAGCATTTCTATGGTGTTTATGATTTTGTTAAGTGACTTCAAAAGAGGTTTTAAATGGATTAATATATTTTTTTGAATAAAAATGAATAATAATTCAATATTAGAAGGAGGTGTAACTGTTAAAGAGGAAGAAAAAACTCACTGTTGCTCTCTTATGAAGAAGAAATCTTAGTATGGGTTTATGGTGATAAATATATAAGTTATAAAACGGATGTGAGTAGATAGATATAATATGTGTTAGTTAAAAGATACTAAATTAATTTTGATATTATATACATGCTTTAGGTTAACCTAAATAATTTAATGTTTTTGAGAATGTTTTTGAGTAGGACATATTAAATTAAGGAGTGATTAAGTTGACAAAGAGAATTTTGCTTTTGACTGTGTTATTAATGTTAATAATAGCTAATTTTACCCAGGCTTCAGGTCTGACAGGGAGAGATATTATGGTGAAGGTTGATAATAGGGATGATGGTGATACAAGGAAGGCAAAAATGGTAATGACCTTAATCAATAATGTAGGTGATAAGCGGATAAGAGAGGTAGTAAGTTATCAGAAAGACTATGGGAAAGACACTAAAGCAATTATGATCTTTGAAAGCCCGGGAGATGTGAAGGGTACAGGTTATTTAAGCTGGGAGTATGATGACGAGGATAAGGAAGATAATAGATGGCTTTATATGCCTGCTTTACGAAAAATAAGGAGAATCAGTGGGAGTTCCAATGATGACTATTTTATGGGAACAGATTTCACCTATGATGATATGGGAGACAGGAATGTAGATGAAGATGAGCATACCTTATTGCGAGAAGAAGAGCTAAATGGGTATCAATGCTGGGTTATTCAATCAATTCCTAAAGAAATTGATGAAGGGGATTATACCAAGAAGATATCCTGGATAAGACAGGATATAGCTATGGCAATAAAGACTGACTACTATAACGAATATGGTTTACTAAAAACCTACCAGGCTAAAGATATTGTCGAGATAGATGGGATCTGGACCCCTAAACAAAGGTTAATGGTTAACAAACAGGATGAACACCAGACTATTATAGATATGACAGAACTTAAATTTAATGTAGCAATGGATGATAATCTATTTAGGACCTCAATGTTAAAACGGGGGAATATCAGATATTAGTGAAATGACCAATAAAATTGCCAGTTGATATTATCAATTGGCAATTAGCTGGAGGTGTAGGATGAGAAAACCGCTAGTATTTTCTTTATTAATTATAGTGTTTTTAATTTTTGCAGTTAATAATGTTTTAGCTCAGGGACTCCAATTTGATGGTTTTTTAGAAAGCTATTATTCGATAAAATTAAAAGACGATCATGATTTTATTGGTGAACGTTCAAGGTTTAGATTAAATCTTAGGAATAGTAGTGATAATATGTATATGTTTGCCTCTTTAAATGGGGTTAGTAATGGAATAATAGAAGATGATGAGTTAGAAGTAGAGATCCATGAAGCCTATCTTGAATATACCCAGCCCCTGTGGGATGTAAAAATTGGCAGACAGATCTATAGCTGGGGGAAGGCAGATGGAGTAAGGATAACGGATGTGCTTTCACCCTGTGACTATAGTGAATTTATTACCAGGGATTTTGATGAGATAAGGATACCGGTAGATTCAGTAAAATACAGATATTTGTTTCCTATGGCTGATTTAGAGTTAGTCTGGATTCCTACCTTTACAGAGCCAGTATACCCTGGGGATGAGGATAATCCCTGGTATGTGGAAAAAGGTATTAAGGTAAATTCAGCAGAAGAGGTTGAAAATGAGTTAGGGAATAGTGAACTGGCAGCAAGATTGTCTTTTTATCTAAACGGAATAGACTTTTCCTTTTCAACAGCCTATTTATGGGATGATGAAGCTACCTATCATAAAACAGGTGCTACCTTTACACCAGAATACCATCGTTTAAGATTCTACGGTCTTGATTTATCAAAACCAGTAAATGATTTTGTAATCAGGTTTGAGTCAGCCTATTATCAGGGCAAATATTTTTCTGCTGATAATAATTGTGGACTATTGGAAAGGGATTATGTTCATTCTTTAGCAGGTTTAGACTGGTATCCTGGAAACAACTGGACAGTAACTACCCAGCTTACCAATAAATATATCTTTGATTATGAAGATGAAATAGAAGAAGATGAGAGTCAGACTATCCTGATATTAAATCTAAGCAAGAAGTTCTATAGAGAGACCCTTGAACTTGCTAATATGGTTTATTATGAAACCGATGAGAGGGATGGTTTTAATAGAATTTCTTTAGATTATGCAGTAAATGACAACCTTCATTTCTTAACAGGGATAGATTATTTCTTTGGGGATGAAGGGGAGTTTGCAAACTATGATGATAATGATTCATTATGGGTAAAGGTTAAATATGATTTTTAGTTTACATAACTTAAGTGAGGTGAGTGTTTAAAGATGGATTTAGAGAAGATCAATGCGAGATTTAGATTATTAGGGAAGAAAGTAATTAAATATCGTTATTTAGTCTTAATTATATTTGCTATTTTTGTGGGTTTTAGCTTTATGGGATTAAAAGGGATAGAAAAAGATTCATCTAATGATGCCTGGTATTTCGATGATGATCCAGTAATAGTATTAGAGGATAGATTTGAGAAGATGTTTGGCAATACAGATATATGTGCAGTACATATTCAGGTTGATAATGTTTTCAAGAAGGAAAATCTAGCAAAAGTAAGGGAGTTAACATATGAATTAGAACATGAAGTTCCTATGGTAGATGAGGTTACTTCGATTACAGACTTTGAATTTGTGACAGGAACAGACTGGGGTATAGATGTAGGAGACCTTATTCCTGAAGAGATACCAGCTGATAAGGAGACGTTAGAGGGATTAAAGCAAAAAGCCTTAGCTAAAAAAACACTTTATAATAGACTGGTATCTGATGATGCTAAAGAGACATGGGTTCTAGTTGAATTAAGGAAAGATCCAGATAATTGGCGAAAAAATAAAGATTATTTGACTTATTTACAGAATAAAGCTAAAGAATATCCCAAACTATATCAAGGATTTAATCTATCGTCAGAGCCGGTTGCTCCTAATTATATTACGGGAAAGATAGCAAATAGGATTGCCCGGCAAGATAAGTATCAGAGCTTAAATCCCAAAACCACAGGGACAGCCTGTATGACGGTAGATAAGAGGGATTTTTTTCTCAAAGAGACCCCGGGATTGATGAAATTGGGGCTAATTATTTCTATAATTCTATTGGGGGTATTTTTACGCTCTTTTAGGGGGGTGGTTTTCCCAATTGTCATAGCTATAGGAGCAATGGTTATTACCTTAGGGATTGAAGGATATTTTAAGACAACAGTCCAGCCTTCGGTTCTCCCTATGCCTTTATTTTTAGGTTTAGCTGTGGCAGTCGGTTATTCAATCCACCTCTTTAACTTTTTTAAAAAAGAGTTCTTAAGGACAGGGAAAAGGAAAGAAGCAGTAATAACTGCCATAGAAAAGACAGGCTGGCCGCTTTTATTTACAGCCTTAACAACGATCTGTGCCTTAATGTCTTTTGCCTTTATTAAGATAAAGGTATTAAATTGGATGGGTTATACTACTGCCTTAATAGTAGCCCTTACCTATTTATTGACTGTTTTAGTTTTCGCTATTGTTTTGAGTTTTGGTAGAGATAGAAAATCTTCTCATAAATTAGTCGAAGAGGAGGGTAGTGGTTTAGAAGGCAAATTAGCTGCTTTGGGCAAATGGATTTTGAAGAATACTATGCCAATAATTTCTGTTTCTATTATTCTAACTCTAATATTTGTCTATGGACTAACAAAAACAGAAGTGGATTTTGATAATGAAAGGACAATGGGGAGAAAGGTTCCTTTTGTAGATAGGATGATAAGTGTAGGAGAAACGAAAATTGGCTCTATGATTAATTATGATATTGGGATTGAATTTACAGAGGATAATGTAGTTAAAGACCCGGAATTTTTACAGAGATTAGATAGTTTTGTTCAAGAGATTGAAGGATTTTCTTTGACTAAAAGGACTACTTCTATTTTAAATATCTTAAAAGACCTAAATCAGGTCTTAAATGAGGATAATCCTGCATATTACAAAATACCAGAGACAAGACCAATGATAGCCCAGACCTTACTTTTGTATGAAAATGCAGGGGGGGGATGAGTTAGACAAGTGGGTTGACTATAATTATAAAAAGTTACGGATCAGGGTTGAAATCTCTAAATTTCGGCAAAAAGAACTATTAGCTGAACACCAGAGAATAGAAGAATTAGGAAAAGAACTTTTTCCTGAGGCCAAGGTATTTATTAGTGGTTCTGGTGCTAAATATACTGATATGAGTTATAAGGTTTCGATAGGACAGGTAAAGGCCTTTTTAATTGCTTTAATAGTAATAGCTTTCTTAATGATGCTTGTCTTTGGCAGTGTTAAAGTTGGTTTGATAGGGCTTATTCCCAATATTTCACCGGTTTTAGCTGTTGGGGGTGTCATGGGTATTTTTAGTATACCTTTTGATATGATTACAGCGACACTTATGCCGATGATAATGGGGCTAGCAGTTGATGATACAATCCACTTTATTAATCATGCTAAATATGAGTATCAACAGAGAGGGGACTATGTTTTGTCTATCGAACATACCTTTAGAGTAGTTGGTAAATCCCTATTTATGACCTCTCTGGTATTGATTTTTAATTTTGCAGCCTATTTAAGCTCTATTGCAAAATTATATATTCACTTTGGAGTTTTAGCCGGTGTGGGTATTCTGGCAGCACTCCTGGCGGATTATTTTGTAACCCCAGTGTGTTTAAATATGATTAAACCCTTTGATAAGAAATATGAAAAAATAATTGATGAGTCAAAGGATTTTTTATAAGCTATAAAGGCACAAAAGATATCTGTGTCATTTCAATGACACAGATATCTTTTGTTTTTGAATACATTATGAATTAATAAGAAATGATGGATTATATAAAAAACTTTGGAATGTTCAGGAACAGGCGAAAGAATGAAAAATTAGTGGATAGCTGTCTTGCTTTAAGTTGTTTAATTGATATATGTACTATAATTTTTAAAAAGGTATCTGTATAATATAACACTAATAGAAATATCTTTGGTTTGTAACTATATTAATTGTTCTTAATTTATATTTTAGAATTATAACAAATATTAGTAAGTATTATTAAGTAAATGGAATATATTTAAATATATTAAGAGATAAAAAGGAAGTGTGGCCTTGACATTTATAAATATGCATATTAAAATATAAACTAAATGAAAATGAAAGCTATTATCATTTTTAATTAATTTTTAGGTTCACCTAAAGTATTTTTTGTTCCTTATTTTAAAATTACTACAATAGAATAATCCAGGAAGGATTTTGATGAAAGACTTATATAAAGTGTTGCCACCATTTGCCTCAGATTATTCTGGAGTATGTTCGGTTTTGCTTGAAATAGGTGGTATTTTGGTAATGGGATGAAAAGGCAAATTAAATATTAATAAACCAGGGGGTTTGAATTATGAGTGAGAAACTGGAAGTGCAAGATTTGATCAATGTCGGTATTTTTACAGCGCTTTATTTTCTTATTATGTTTGCAAGTGGAATGCTTGGTTTTATTCCGATTATATTTCTTTTTTTTCCATTATATATGCCTATCATATCTTCAATTCCATTTATGCTTTTTTTAACAAAGGTTAAAAAATTTGGTATGGTGACAATTATGTCTATTATTTTAGGTCTTTTAATGTTTGCAACTGGACATACATGGGTACCGCTTGTCGCGACAATTATATGTGGATTTTTTGCTGATTTAATTTTCAAGGCTGGTAAATATCAAAGTTTTAAGCATACTGTGTTAGGATATAGTATTTTCAGTTTCTGGTTAATGGGGGCAATGCTTCCTCTGTGGATTATGCGCGACAGTTATTTCGCTTATATTCGGGAGAGTATGGGTAAGGAATATGCAAATGCTATTTTTACCATGACTCCAGTTTGGATCGCCTATGTTATGGTTGGAGTAATATTTATTGCTGGCATAATAGGGGCTTTTTTTGGTAAAGCAATTCTAAAAAAACATTTTAAGAGGGCAGGAATTTTGTGATGCAGAAGGAAATTTTACGAAGTGTTGAGGCTAATACTTACTTCAAATTGGATCCAAGAACAAAACTAATGCTGATGTTGATAATCAATATTAGTATTTTTGGAGGGGCTATTATCTATATTATGCTGCTTATGGCAGCAATTCCTTTGTTTCTTTTATTTGTGAATAAAAAAATAAAGCCGGCTTTATATTGTACCCTTGCATATACTCTTGCTATTTTAATTAATGAATTTCTTGTTCCAGTTACCTATGGGATCCTGAATATTTTCATTGTAATGGTTTCAGGTATGCTATATCGGATGATGCCTGGATTTATTATGGGATATTATCTTATAAGCACGACAACAGTAAGTGAATTTATAGCATCAATGGAGCATATGCATGTACCACAGAAAATAATCATTCCTATGGCGGTTATGTTTCGTTTTTTCCCTACAATTGGGGAGGAGGCCCGTTCTATTAGTAATGCTATGCGAATGAGAAGAGTAGGTTTTAGCTCTGGTGGTTTTTTCAAAAACCCTATATTGATGTTAGAGTACAGGTTGATTCCTCTGTTGATGTCAACAGTTAAAATTGGAGATGAACTCTCTGCTGCATCATTGACTAGAGGGCTTGGCGGTCCAGTTAAAAGAACAAATATATGTGAAATTGGATTTGGCATTCAGGATATTATATTATCAATAATTGCTGTTACTACATTTATAGGATTTATATTACTTTAAAAAGGGGGGCTTAAGAATTATTAAGCTGAAAAGCGTTTCTTTTTCATATTCGCAGGGCCAAAAAGAAAAGGGATTACATAATATTAATATAACAATTCATCAGGGTGAACTTGTTTTGCTATGTGGGGAATCTGGCTGTGGAAAAACCACTTTGACAAGGTTGATAAATGGCTTGATACCCAATTACTATGAAGGCTCTCTGTCAGGAAAGGTACTAATTAATGGTTTAGAAGTCCAAAAAATGCCCATTTATGAGACGGCTCAAATGGTAGGGTCGGTTTTTCAAAATCCGCGTTCTCAGTTTTTTAATGTAGATACTACAAGTGAGCTTGCCTTTGCTTGTGAGAATATGGGTTTGCCTGTAGAAGAAATAAAACAACGAATAAGAAAAACTGTTTTTGATTTTAAGATAGAGAGACTGATGAATAGAAGTATTTTTCACTTGTCAGGTGGAGAAAAACAAAAAATTGCCTGTGCGTCTGTTTCAACAGCCAGTCCTGATATTTTTGTTCTTGATGAGCCGTCTTCCAATCTGGATACAATAGCGATTGATGATCTGCGACAACTTATTGAAATGTGGAAAAGTCGGGGTAAAACCATTATTATTGCCGAACATCGCTTATATTTTATGCGTGAACTGGCTGACCGCATTCTGTATATGAAAAATGGTAAAATAGAAAGAGAATTAAATAACAAAGAAATGAAAAGAATTAATTTAGAAGAGTTTTCAGGCATGGGGCTTAGGCCGCTTTTTTGGGAAGGCTTAACACGAGATAAGCGAACGGTGATTCCAAAATCAAAGGATTTGTGCCTGAGCGATTTTGTCTTTTCTTATAAAAATGAATCTCCTTTTATTAAGATAGATTCGCTAGCAATACCAAGAAGTAGTGCCGTTGCTGTAATTGGATACAATGGGGCTGGAAAATCAACCTTTGCCAGATGTCTCTGTGGATTGGAGAAAAGTTGCCAAGGGACTATATCCCTCTGTGGCAAGGTATATAAGGGAAGAGAACGTTTGAAGCAGTGTTATATGGTTATGCAAGATGTCAATAATCAGCTTTTTACAGAAAGTGTCCTTGATGAGATTTTATTGAGTATGGATGAACCTGATACGTTAAAGGCGGAAAATATTTTAAGTAGCCTTGATCTGTTAGCAATGAAAGACCTGCATCCCATGTCTTTATCAGGTGGTCAAAAACAGCGGGTGGCAATTGCCAGTGCCATTGCCTCAAAGAAAGAGATTATAATCTTTGATGAGCCCACCAGTGGGCTTGACTTGCGTCATATGAAAGAAGTGGCCAATAATTTAAAACGACTTCAACAGATGAGAAAAACCCTATTTATCATTTCCCATGATCTGGAGCTGATATTTGAGAGTTGTACCCATGTTTTGCATTTTGAAGAAGGCAAGGTAATAGCTAACTATCCGTTAGATGACAGGGGTGAAAGGAAAATCAAATCGTTTTTTTATATTGAAAATAGTAAATTTAATACTAGATCTAGTGCATATAAAGTTAGATGAATGATTAGATTTAAGTAAAAATTATAATAATGAGCATCTGTAATTGAAGGGAATTGATGATGTATGAAATTTTGGATATATTTTTAGGATGTGCTGAGGGTGCTTTTTTGGAAGTAGGTTCTTTTGTTGGGCAGTTTTGCTGCCTTACTGGCAAATACCATATCTCAGGATGGAGATGCCTTATTCCCACTCCTGGCTATTGATAGAAAATCGTCTTTCTGGGCTACTGTTATTACTACTATACCAGCTCTTTTTGTTGGGATAATTTATTATTTCATAGAAATTCATTTATAAGAAATAAATATTTGACAATACAAAAAAAACATAGTAAAATAAAGCCAAATGAAATTGGAACTTATTCTCAAATAAAGAGGAGAATTTTGTTTTGCATTTATGGAAACCTAAAATATTAAAACAGGAGGTGTTATCAGAATAGCAAAAAAATATTACTTTTATTAGTTTGTCCTAAAAAATGAGAAATAGGGTGTATGCTGCATATAATTTAATCCTACAAAGATTATTTAGTCCTTATGCTTTTAGTGATTTATTGATTTGACTTATTATTTTCTGTATATTATAAGGTAATAGAATAAAGGAATATTCTATGAAACTGAGATAATATTTTTTTAATTCAAAGTTAGGAATACCTAAATAATTTGGAGTTTTATTTAGTACTGGCAGAGTACTATTATTATAAATTAATGGGGGGTAGAGAAAATTAATATTTATTTATTGTTTGAAAAAGGCGGGGTTTTAATGTACCCATTATTAATATGTTCTAGTATTGTTTTGGCTATTGTATTAGAGAGATGGTATTATTTTAGAAAACTTAAAAATTATTCTAATGAAATGTTAGAGCAGGTTGGTATTTTAGTTCAGCAGGAGAAGTTTTCGGAAGCAATACGAATTAGTCAAGCTAAAAATTGCCCGGTCTCTCAGGTTATTAGTGCTGGAATTGAGCAGCATGAAAAATCACAGGAAGAGCGCGATAAAATACTATTTCGAATTGGTTCAAGAGAATTACGAAAGATGTCAAGGAATATTAGTGGTTTAGGCATTGTGGCACATGTTTCTCCTCTGATTGGTCTCCTGGGAACTGTTGCTGGTATGATTGAGGCCTTTAAAAAGATTCAGGAATTAGGAGGAAGTGTAGACCCGGTAGTATTAGCGGGAGGTATTTGGGCGGCATTAATTACTACTGCTACTGGTCTAACAGTAGCTATTCCTGCCATGATTTTTTACCATTATTTTGAGGGTAAAATTGATCGCTATTATGCCCAGATGAAAGAGTCAGTTCAACTTTTATCAGAATGGTTAGGGGAAACCCATGTAGATTTTGATGAAAGTAATGAAACTATAAATACTAAGGAGGATATTGAATATGGAATTTGACAGGCCAAAGGGTGTAGAGATGCATCTTGATATCGCTCCTTTAATAGACATTGTGTTTATGCTTCTTCTATTTTTTATGCTAACCTCTAGTTTTGTAACTGATAATGGTATTGAACTAAATTTGCCACAGGCAGAGACTGGAAAGATTCAGGAAGAAAGTGAACCGGTGGTTATATATATTGATCAAGATCAACGAATTTTTTTAGATAATGAAACATTTGAACTTGAGCAGTTAGAGAAATCGCTTGCAGAAAAATTGAAAAATAGTCAGCTAAAAAAAGTTGTACTCAAATCTGATGAAGCTGTGCCAATGGGATTTGTGGTAAAGGTAATGGATATTGCACGGCAGGCGAAAGGAGAAAATTTAATTATTTCAACTAAGAAAGTAGAAGGTGTGATGCATGGGGAGGAATGATAATCTTATTCAATTAGCATTGTTATTTGCTTTGGGTATTCATTGTTTATTTTTACTTGTGGCCTGGAACTTATATGAGATTCCTCCTGATTTTATTGAAACACCACTTGAAATCTCTATTGAGTTCGAAGAACCTGAGCCTATGCCAGAAGAAGCAGAGGAAGTGATTGAAGAACCAGAACCTATGCCAGAAGAAGTAGAGGAAGTGATTGAAGAACCCGAGCCTATACTAGAAGAAGTAGAGGAAGTGATTGAAGAGCCAGAACCTATGCCAGAAGAAGTAGAGGAAGTGATTGAAGAACCCGAGCCTATACTAGAAGAAGTAGAGGAAGTGATTGAAGAGCCAGAACCTATGCCAGAAGAATCAGAGGAAGTGATTGAAGAACCCGAGCCTATGCCAGAAGAAGTAGAAGAAGTGATTGAAGAATCGAAGCCTATAGTAGAGGGACAAGAAGAAAAAGTAGTTAAAAAATCTAAGGCTAATGTAGAAAATAACGAGTCCTCATCTAAAGACATAAAATCTACTGTTGAAGATGAAACAGCTTCATCTGAAAGTCAAAATGAAATTCAAAGACTACAAGTTCCTGAAAGTTATTTTCAGATTGTAATAAAAAAAATTATTTCTGCTCAAAGTTATCCTCGTTTTGCCCAAAAGCGGGGAATAGAGGGGGAAATTCGATTAGAATTTATAATTTGGGGTAATGGAAAATTGAAGGATGTAAAAGTAATTGATTCGTCTGGATATTCAATTTTAGATAAAGCAGCAGTATCTACAATTAAACGGGCAGCATCTTTTCCGCCAGTACCAGACAAAGACGATGATGATTTAGTTACGATGCATATTACAATTGTGTTTGAGTTGGAATAGTAAGTGTTTAGTATATGAGTTTAAGGTTTAGAGAGATAATTATTTTTATTTAATAAAAAGAAGGAGGAATTGATAATGTTGAGAAATTATAATCGAGTTTTGGGATTGCTTATGATCTGTTTTATATTAATGGCTGTTAGTGTACCGATAAATGCAGAGGAGAGTTCTGAGGATGAGGTTGAATATGAATTAGGACTGTTAAAGTAACTACAGAAAAACAACAAGAAAAGGATGTTCAGGAAGTGCCTCTGAGTATTACGGCTTTTGATAAATTTGTCTTAGATTGCTAAAATGAGTATTAAGTTTAGCGAATTGACAGGCATAGAAATTCATTTATAAAATTCATTTATAAGAAATAAATATTTGACAATACAAAAAAAACATAGTAAAATAAAGTTGAATGAAATTGAAACTTATTCTCAAATAAATAGGAGGATTATTTTTTGTTTTGTATTTAGGGAAACCTAAAATATTAAAATAGGAGGTGTTATCGGAATAGTTAAGTTTATATCTTATGAAACAAAAGATTATTAACCAAAAAACTAGAGGTGATAAATAGTGAAAAGCAAAAAAATATTATTTTCTATGATGGTAATGGTGTTTTTGGTATTGCTTGTTCCTGCTTTTATTTCGGCTGATGATAATGTTGTATCTGATTTGTTACCATGGAAAGGTAATAATGAAACATATATTAATCTGTTTAATACAGAGAGTGGAGATAGTTTTTTTGAAGAGGTAGCCAATTATGCCGATGGTTATGATGCTGAGATGGTATATAATTATTTTGCAAAAATGTATGAAACATCTTTTTCGACAATGAAGATAGTTGATGCTGAAACAGTTATTTTTGATGATGAAATCGAGGCTAAATACCAGTATATTGGTAATTTTAATACTGTCTGGGGTGAATATAGTATTAGCTGGTATATTTTCAGGACTGAGAATAATGAGGCAATAAAGGCGGGGTATAAGCATTTAATTATGATGCCTTATCATGGTGACGGAGATGGCATGAAACACTGCCATATGCGTTACGGTAACCAAAATTTTGATTTTTTAACTACTGATCTGTCAGTAGTAGATTGGTGGCCGACATTATTTAAAACTTACCAGGTCGATAAAGAAGAAGTTGTTCAGGGAATGATGAAGCAGGTTAAAATGTATTCTTCGATGCTCCCTCCATTAGAAAAATAATTAATATATCCCCTTTCTCCCTTGAAGGAAGGGGATATATGTATAGTTAAGTTGTTAGCTGTAAGATTATTTAAGGGTAGAGATAATTAGGGGTGATAGCATGGAAGCATATAAATTTGAGGATACAGAAGATTATTTTAATAAATTAGATAAAAAGATTGGTTTATTAAAAAAAGTGAATGGTATTAATATTAACAGATACAAGATTAATGATAAGTTGGGAAAAGGTTTTTTCAAATACCTTGATTTTGGAAATGGCATTGAGCTGGCAATGACAGAATTCGAGTTACTTGAAGATATTGAATTTGAATATAAACTGATGAAAAAGGGATTTGAGTTAATTTATTGTATGGAGGGCAATATTTTTTGTGGAGATTATAATTTAAGAAGTGATGTTAGTATAAACCCTGGTGAGACTCATTTCTGGAGAAGTAATGTTAATAATGAAGGCTGGATGAAATATCCTAAAGATACCAATATTAGCATTGTTAATGTATATTTTAGTGAAACCTTTTTTGAAAAACTATCATACAGTGGGTCCCAAAAAGTCAAAAAAATGATTTGTGATAATAACTTGCTTCAGATTACCAAAAGACTTAATATGCCAGCAATAATTGTACCTTTTGAGCAAATTGCGAAAAGCAGCTGGGATCGTGGGTTGATAAGTGAAGTGTTATATCTGCAGAGTAAAGCGATAGAGATAATTTCCTTATTTGTGAATAATGAATTTTTTAAGAAGAAAAGTAATGATAATAGTATTATTATTAAAAAAGAAGATATAGCAAAACTAAGAGAAGTAAAATCTCTTATCTCTAAAAATTTGGTTGAACCATTATCAATTGATGAATTATCACAACGAGTGGGTTTGAATACCTTTAAATTGAAAAAGGGTTTTAAAGAGATATATAAAACAACAGTTTTTTCCTATCTGCGGTCACTGCGAATGGAGAAAGCCAGGGAATATCTACTTAAAGACAATGATAATATTTTAGAGATAGCTAATAATGTAGGTTATTCAAATTCCAGTCATTTTGCTGCTGCTTTTAGAAATAAGTATGGGGTGAATCCCAGTGTTTATAGAGAAAAAGTGAGAGACATATAATTTTAATTTAAAAATGGTCTTTATAAAAACCTTGTATCGGTCAGATGTAAGGTTTTTTGCTAATATAGCTAAAATTATCTGTTTAAAACTAAAACAGATAACGCTGTTAATAATTGAGTGAAAAAATATTCTTCAGGGTCGAAAGGAAATATAATTATGTTTTAAAATTAAACAGGGTAGGATGATATAGATATCAAATATTCTCTAAAATATCATAGTTAGAAGATGGAAATCTTGTACAAAAGGGAAATCATAATCAACTTCTAGAAGAAGAGGGGAAATATAAATATAAGGACTTCTTGGATAGACGAGTGAAGGCCAAAAGCTGGGAAATTAGTAAAGCTGTTGTTGTTGAAAATTAGTAATAAATGGTTTGCTACTTCCTTTGGAAAAATTTGAAAAGGTAGTAAGGGAATTTATACAAAAATTCATGGTTATAAATATTGGATTGACAAAAGTGTATAGCAGCTATATAATTGTTTTATGATGAATATGAAATTCAAAAGAAGAACAAAAATTAGCTGTACCCTACTGCGAGTGATGAGTGAGCTTTCAAAGTTTGACAAACAGACTCGCCGCTATGGGACTGATGAACATCTTTTTGATGCAGAGATTCATATGATAAAGTCTGTTAAGGAGAATGAAGGTATTCACGTGACAGGGCTTGCAGAATTGTTAGGGGTGACGAAAGGAGCTGTTTCCCAGATTATTATGAAGCTCCAGAAAAAGGGTATGATCATCAAGGACACGGACCCGCACAATCTGTCAAGGCTTATGCTCCGACTGACTTCAAAGGGTGAAACGGCCTATCTGTATCATGAAAAGTTTCATCAGGAGCTTGACGACCTTGTAAATGAAACTTTGGACGAGGCCACAGAGGATAACAAAGCATTTTTAAAAGGCTTTTTAGATTCTCTTGAAGAAAAATTGAGAGACTTTAATGGAGGGGGAAAAGCATAAAGATTCTGGTGATTGAGTACAAATAGAAGTAGATTGTAAAGGTATCTATCTGCTTAATCAATAAAGAAGTCATATTTTTTACAGAATGAGTATAGCAACTATACACATTCCGCCAGGGACTTGTGAGTTGTTTTACTGAAGTTTGATATAACGACAATAAGCTAAAATGACAGAGTAAATACTATAAGCAAAGTGTATAGCAACTATACTAAAATGAAAGGGTTTGATTTTATGAATGCACGTGATACAAGGATAAGAATTATGAGGGATGAGAAAATCTCTTTAGCACTGTTAAAGCTGGGAATGCCTATAATGGTCGGCATGATGGTTAATGCTCTGTACAATGTAGTGGATGCCTATTTTGTTGGGGGCCTTGGAACCAGTCAGATGGGGGCGGTATCGGTTGTGTTTCCCATTGTACAAATTGTCATCGGCTTGGGCATGACCTTTGGAAGTGGTGCGGCTTCCTACATATCCCGCCTTTTGGGGGAGAAAAATACTGAGAAAGCCAATAAGACTGCTTCCACAGCTTTGTTTTCCAGTCTGTTTGTTGGAGTAACCGCCATTATTGTTTCTCTGTGTTTCCTCGATAATATACTGCTTGCTCTTGGTGCCACTGAAACGATATTACCCTTTGCAAGAGCCTATGCGTTGATCTATATTTCAGGTTCTATTCTGAATATCTTCAATGTGACAATGAACAATATCGTTACCTCGGAGGGTGCCGCAAAGATGACCATGACTGCGATGCTGATCGGGGGAGGGCTCAATGTAATCTTGGATCCCATATTCATTTATCTGCTTGGTTTCGGGATACAGGGAGCGGCCATTGCAACAGTAGTAGCACAAGGTGTCACTACATTGCTTTATGTCTTGTATATTTTACGTGAAAAAGGATATCTGCGTTTTTCTGTCTATAGCTTTGCCCTTGACGGAACGATTTATGGTGAAATCTTCAAAGTAGGCATTCCCACCTTTATGTTCCAATTATTGTTCAGTACTGCCATGGGACTGACCAATACGATGGCAAGCGTCTATGGTGATTCGGCAGTGGCTGCAATGGGTGTCGTGACCCGCATCATGGCGCTTGGTACCTATGTTGTGTTTGGCTATATGAAGGGCTTCCAGCCGGTAGCGGGGTACAATTACGGAGCAAAGAGCTATGACCGGCTGAGGGAGGCTATAAAGCTATCACTGATATGGGTGACGATATTCTGTGGCATCACGGCACTTGTTATGATCGTGCTCCCTGAACAAATCGTATCACTGTTCAGCCAGAATGATGCCGTACTCATTGAGATCGGCGGTAAGGCATTGCGGGCAAATGGCATAGTCTTTATTTTCTTTGGCTTTCAAATGGTTTATATGTCATTATTTCTGGCCCTTGGCCGTGGTAAGGAGGGCGGCATTCTCAGTATAAGCAGACAGGGGTTGTTTTTCATTCCGGCAATTCTGATTATGCCCGGTTTGCTTGGAATTGGTGGTGTGATTTATGCACAGCCTGTTGCAGATGCTCTGACCGTTGTTTTGACAGCAATATTTGTTATAGGTTTCAATAGAAAACTTAAGGTGTTAAAGGGAAATTCAATACAATTCTAACAGAAAAAAAGACATACTGTACCACTTGACAAATTAAACTAGTTGGTATAAAATATAACAGTGTTATATAACACTGTTATATTTAGGTGGGGATATGGTGAGTACTGATGATTTAAACACATTGCAGAAAATTATGACAGAGGGTAAAAAGGTATTTCTGGAAAAAGGCTTTAAAGATGCATCTCTGCGTAATATTGTGAAGCGGGCGGGCGTGACTACAGGTGCATTTTACGGTTATTACCCGGACAAGGAAGCACTTTTTGAGGCATTAGTGTCGCCGGCCGCAGATGGACTGAGAGAACTGTTCTTGTCGACCCAGAAGAACTTTGACGAGCTGCCGGAGAATATTAAAAAGGCGAATGTATATGATTATACAACTGAAGAGTTAAAGAAGTTTATTACATATATTTATGATCATTTTGATGAGTTTAAATTGCTTATTACCTGTGCAGACGGAACTGCTTTTTCAGATTTTATTCATGATCTTGTAGAGATTGAGGTAGAATACACCTTAAAATTTATTGAATCTACAGGAAATGATGTACTGACTTCAGGAAGGGCTACGCCTGAGCTTCTGCATATTATTGCAAGTGCATTTTTTTCAGCAGTATTTGAGGTGGTAAAGCATGACATGACAAAGGAAGCGGCAGACAGCTACATAGACAGTCTAAAACAGTTTTTTACAGCAGGATGGAAGAGGTTTTTAAATCCATAAACGTACTCCCCAAAGGGTACTTCACATTTTGAAGACCGTATAATGAGGTTCCAAAAGAACCTCAAAAAAATTATAAAAAAGTTAGCTCAACCTAACAAAAGGAGGATGATAATCTCTTTTAGTGTAGACGGAAGAGATAAAAATGAAGTATTATTTTTTAAATGATTATGAAAATCAATATCAATACGCTTAAGATTAATCAAAGTCTTTTTAAACACTTAGACATAGGAGGTCAAACAGAATGCCAAAAAAGAAAAAAGAATTTGTTTTAAAAAGGTTCACGCCTTATATGGGCAAGAAGAAAGTACTTTTGCCTTTGTCATTAGTATTGTCAGGACTTTCAGCAGTCCTTAACATCTTGCCTTTTGTACTCGTATGGTACATAACACGTGATATATTATCGGTTCCACAATCCATTGATGTTTCAAATGTCAGTTTTTACGCGTGGCTAGCCTTGGCAAGTGCAATAGGGGGAATAGCAGTATATTTTTGTGCACTGATGAGTTCACATCTGGCGGCCTTTCGCGTAGAGGTCGGAATGCAAAAAGTTGGTATGAAAAAAATACTAGCGATGCCGCTGGGTTTTTTTGATCAGCATTCCAGCGGAAAGATACGAAAAATTGTCAACGACGGTGCGGGAACAACTCATACATTTTTAGCACACCAGCTCCCGGATATGGCGGGTAGCATCATCTCCCCCATTATTCTTATCGCTTTGATTTTAATCGTAGACTTGAGAATGGGCCTTGCTTCTCTTGTTCCGATTATTTTGGGCTTTATAACAATGAGGTTCATGAGAAATTCCGAAGGTAGAAAATTCCAAAAAATGTATTATGATTCTTTGGAGGAAATGAGCTCTGAATCCGTAGAATATATCCGCGGTATTCCGGTTGTAAAAACATTCGGTCAAACTATCTTTGCTTTTAAACGATTTTATGACAGTATAATCAAATATAAAGAGATGGTTCACGCCTATACTCTCCTTTGGCAAAAGCCGATGTCATTTTACACCATAATTATGCAATCAGCGGCCTTTTTTTTAATTCCAATGGCTATCTTTTTAATAGGAAGAGGTGAAAATCTCCCTCTTGTGCTTGCCGACTTTATCTTTTACATTCTTATATCTCCTATTTTTACTATGCTTTTGATGAAATCGATGTATTTTCAGCAAAATACTTTGATTGCCGAGCAAGCAATTGACAGACTGGATAAGCTTTTAGATTATCCAAGTATGAGCTATATCGAAAATACAAAAAATATTAATAAGCATAGCGTTGAGTTTAAGGATGTAGTGTTTTCATATGAAGGCAGCGACAAACCCACCATCGATAAAATCAGCTTTAAATTAAACGAAGGTGAAACCATCGCTCTTGTTGGGCCTTCCGGAGGAGGGAAAACAACGATTGCCCGACTGGCCGCTCGTTTTTGGGATGCAGATGAAGGCGAAGTCTTAGTCGGAGGAATAAATGTGAAGGACATTCCTAAAAAAGAACTGATGGATAACATTTCCTTTGTTTTTCAAAGTACAAAGCTATTTAAGGGTTCATTAAGAGAGAATATAGTCTTTGGAAAAGAACACTCTGGAGAAGAAGTTATCAATAAGGCAATTGATTTTTCGCAGTCAAGAGAAATTATTGAAAACCTGTCTGAGGGCCTCGATACGGTGATAGGTTCTAAAGGGACCTATCTTTCAGGGGGAGAACAGCAGAGAATTGCACTTGCCAGAGCATTTGTAAAGAATGCACCAATCGTTCTTTTAGATGAAGCCACTGCCTTTGCTGACCCGGAAAATGAGCATTTAATCCAAAAAGCCCTTAAAGAGCTTAGCCAAGGAAAAACGACTCTCATGATTGCACATCGTCTTACCAGCGTACAGAATGTCGACAGAATCCTGGTTATTGATAGCGGAAGGATTGCGGAGGAAGGAACGCACGAGGAACTGCTGAATAAAGGCGGCATCTACAAAATCATGTGGGATGAATACCAAAAATCTGTTGCCTGGAAAATAGTTGCTAAAGACACTGTAAGCAAGGAGGAAAAAAATGATTAAATATTTTCAAAAAAAATATGCGATGTCTGAAAAAGGAGCGAAAGACCTTATTTACTCGATAATTTGGACCATAGTGATGGACATTAGCTTTATGATTCCGGTTATCCTCGGCTTTAAATTTTTAGATGAATATATGAGTTTACTTCTAAACTCTTCACGCAACCAGGGAAGCAGCATTTTCTACTATGTTATTATGTCTGTAGCGTTTTTCCTCGTAATGTTGGTTATTGCGTATTTTCAATATAATTCGACCTACACCAAAATTTACGAAGAAAGCGCCAGGAGACGGATCAGTCTAGCTGAAACACTAAGAAAACTACCGTTGGCCTTTTTTGGCAAAAAGGATGTTGCCGATTTAAGCTCTACCATAATGGAAGATGCTACACAGATCGAGATGCTATTTTCTCATGCTGTTCCTCAAATTTATGCAGCAGTATTGAATGTTCTGATTATAGGAGTAATGTTGTTTTTTTACAACTGGAAGTTGTCTCTTGCTGTTTTTTGGGTAGTTCCGGTTGCAGTCTTAGTTTTTTTTCTGTCGAGAAAGTTTCAAAACAGAATGCATACGAACCTTTATAATATAAAAAGGGAGATCTCAGACAATATCCAAGAGGGACTTGACTTAGCTCATGAAATAAAATCCTATAACAAAGAAGAGGTCTTTTCGAATACTTTAAACTCCAAGTTAGACGATTACGAAAAGTTTATGATTAAAGGAGAACTTTTGTTAGGCGCATTTATCAACCTATCTTATGTGTTTTTAAAGCTTGGACTTCCAAGTGTTATATTGTATGGTGCTTATCTTTTAGCAACAGGTTCTGTAAATATTTTTACTTATCTTGTTTTTCTTGTAGTTACCGCACGTATTTATAACCCGATCATGGATGCAATGAACAACCTTGCACTGCTTTTGTTTCTCAACGTGCGAATAAACCGCATGAAAGAGATGGATGAAATGCCAAGACAAGAGGGGAAATCGGAGTTTTATCCTAAAAACTACGATATCGAATTCAAAAACGTCGACTTTTCATATCAGGATGGTGTGCAGATATTAAAGGATGTAAGCTTTATGGCAAAGCAGGGCGACGTGACCGCGCTGGTAGGACCTTCCGGCGGCGGGAAGAGTACGGTAGCAAAGCTGTCTGCGCGCTTCTGGGATATAGACAAAGGCGTCATCACCTTGGGCGAAGAAGATATTTCCCTGGTTGATCCTGAAACCCTGCTGAATAATTTTTCAATCGTTTTTCAGGACGTTACCCTGTTTAATTCCAGTGTGATGGAAAATATTCGTCTTGGCAAGAAAGACGCAACCGATGAAGAAGTAAGGAAAGCGGCACAGCTGGCCCAATGCGGTGAGTTTATTAATAAGCTTCCGCAGGGATACGATACCTTGATTGGAGAAAATGGAGAAAAATTATCAGGAGGCGAAAGGCAGCGGATCTCAATAGCCAGAGCAATACTAAAAGACGCTCCGATTATCCTGCTTGACGAGGCTACAGCATCCCTTGATGCGGAAAATGAGAGCAAAATCCAAAGCGCACTTAGCGTGCTTATCAAAAACAAAACCGTTTTAGTTATTGCTCACCGGATGAGAACCGTTTTAGGAGCTGATAAGATTGTTGTTATTAAAGAAGGTACTATCGTAGAAACAGGCACATCCTTGGAATTAAAAGAAAAACAAGGAATCTTTTCCTCAATGTTAAAGACGCAGTATCAAAATAATTAACACTTATTATCTAGATAGTTGAAAAGAACAATTTTTGATAATAAGTTGATTCAAATTAGTAAAAAACTTAATATGCCAGCAATTATTGTTCCTTTTTAATTGCGAAAAGCAGCTGGGATTGTGGGTTGATTATTGAAGTGTTATATCTGCAGAGTAAAGTGATAGAAATAATTTTGTTTTCAGGGAAAATAAGAGAGTCTAATGAAATTGAGTGAAAAAAATACTTTTAGGGGTCGAAAGGAACTATCAAGGTGGTTTAAAATACTTAAATAGAAAGGAAAGTTTTAATGCGGAGTGCTAATAAGATTATTGTGATGGACAGAGGTAGACTGGTAGAGGAAGGCAGACATGAGGAATTAATCAGGAAAAAGGGCTTGTAGCCTGGGTTGGAGTGTTTAGTTCAAAATCCTTAAAAAGAAGGTGAAAAAATGAAAGAAATAAAAAAGGTTTTTGCTTTTGCTAAAGAATATCATTATAAGTTATATACGGCGGTATTACTGGCAGTCTTAAGTGTTTTTATTGGTATAATTCCTTTTTATCTGGTGTATAGGATTATAATGAGGTATATGGGAGATTTGCCGCTTAATTTCAATTATCTCTTGTTAATATCAGGGTTAATTTTCTTGTCTTTACTGGCTAAATCATTCTTTTTTTTGAAGGCGATGGCTAATTCCCATGAGGTTGCTTTCGATACACTGATGGGTATGCGCAAGAAGCTGGCTGATAAATTACTTAGACTGCCCATGGGTGAAATAAAAAAGAGGGGCTCCGGTAAATTAAAGAATATTTTTGTTGATATGATTGAGGAAATGGAATTAATCTTAGCCCATATGATTCCAGAGGGTGTGTCCTATATTATAGTCCCACTGTCAATAGTAGTTTATTTATTTTTCCTTGATTGGCGGATGGCTTTTTTGTCTTTAGGAAATATTCCGGTTTCAATGTTTATATTCCATCTAATGATGAATAGTAATAAGGAAAAATTAGAATCCTGGTTTAAAGCTGGTGCTGAAATGAATGCTAATATTGTAGAATATATAGGCGGAATGGAAGTAATTAAGATTTTTAACCAGACAACTACATCTTTTAAAAAATATACAGAATCAGTAAGGGATTATGAGAAGTTTACCCTTGATTGGTATCGAGAATCATGGACATATATGGCGGGATTTTTTACTATCTTACCCTGTACCATGTTATTTGTGATACCATTTGGTGCCCTGTTTTACCTTCAGGGAAGCCTTTCTTTGAGTGTTTATATTTTATCTATGCTTTTATCCATGAGTTTAGGCGAACCACTTAGCAAATTAGCCAGGTTTATAGAATCAATTACAATGCTTACCAAAAAGAGTCAAGCAATCAATCAAATTTTAGATAGTCAGGAACTGGTGAAGAGTGAAGTTGAACAAATTCCGAGAAACAGCAATATTTCATTTAAGCAAGTAAGTTTTGCTTATGATGAAGAAGAAGTTTTAAGTGATATTAGTTTTACTGCTAAAGAGAACACAGTTACTGCCCTGGTTGGTGAATCTGGGTCTGGTAAATCAACTATTGCCAAATTGCTGGTTAGATTTTGGGATGTTAATACTGGTAAAATTAAGATTGGTAATATAGATATTAAGAATATACCCTTTGCCAAATTAATGGATTCAATTAGTTATGTATCACAGGATATTTTCCTTTTTGATACTTCCATTATGGAAAACATTCGGATGGGAAGACCTGAGGCTGTAGACGAAGAAGTTATTAAGGTGGCCAGGATTGCCCAATGTCATGATTTTATTATGGAATTAGATAAGGGATATGATACCCTGGCTGGTGATGCTGGTAATAAGATTTCCGGGGGGCAAAAACAGCGGATCTCAATTGCCAGGGCTTTATTAAAAGACGCTCCAATTATTATTCTTGATGAAGCCACTGCCTTTACTGACCCGGAAAATGAAGATAAAATCCAGGAGGCTTTAAATGATTTAATTAAAGGTAAAACCTTGATAGTGATTGCCCACCGTTTATCAACTATTACAGCTGCTAATAATATTATAGTAATGGGTAATGGTCAGATAGCAGCCCAGGGAACCCATCAAGAACTACTAGACAAATCAGAAATTTATCAAAAAATGTGGCAGGCCCATACAGATGCTATGGATTGGAATATCAATGTAAAAGGGGGCAGTTTAAATGCTTAGTATTATTAAAAGGGTATTAAAGCTGGCTGGTGAGTTTGCAGGCAAAATAAAACTGGCCATGTTTGTAAGTTTTTTTGAAGCTATTTTTAATAATGTCCCTATCTTTATAATCTTATATATATTAATTGGGATAATGAATGATGCTTTGGATGTAAATGATGTCTGGATAAGTGGTGGTATTATTATAACTGCTTTGCTTTTACAATGTGTATTAAAAAGGGTTATCTATGTTTTGCAGAGTGGTACTGGTTTTGAGATTTTCGCCCGGGAAAGAATAAAAATTGGTGATAGATTTAAGAGATTTCCCATGGGTTATTTTAGTGAAGGGAATAAGGGTTATATTTCGGCCGTGATTACCTCTGATATAAATTTTATTGAGATGTATGCTATGAATGCCATTGACAAAGTTGTTATCGCTTATGTCAATGCTATGGTGGCTTGTATTTTTTTGCTGATTATTGATTACAGAATAGCAGTAATATCAATTTTAGCTTTTTTAATTGGAGTCTTTTTGCTCAAGAAGATTTTAGCAGTGGGGAAAAAACATTCTGTTATTAGACAGGATAAACAATCAGAATTAGTTTCTGCTGTTTTGGAATATGTGCAGGGGATGTCAGTAATAAAGGCCTTCAATATGAGTGGAGACAAAGCAAAGGCGACTAAAAAGGCTTTTGAAGAGTTCAGAGATATTTCTATAGAGATGGAAAAGGGTTTTATGCCTTATATATTTCGTTTTGAGAGTATTTTTGCCCTGGGAATTGGCTTAACTATTTTGCTGGCTAGTAGTTTTACTGTTTACGGGAGTCTAAATATGTCCATAATGTTGATGATCTTTGTATTTATCTTCCGTATATACTTACCCTTTAATGCTTTGAGTTTACTGAGTGCCGAAATCAGGATTATGGAGGCCGGGCTTGATCGATATGATGCCCTGAAAAATATAGAGATTATAGATGAAAATGGCAGGGATATTAAGCTTGATAGCTTTGATATTGAATTTAAGGATGTTTCTTTTGCTTATGACGATAAGAAGGTATTACAGAATATTAGTTTTGCAATACCTGAAAAAAGTATGACAGCCCTGGTGGGGTCATCTGGTTCTGGTAAAACTACCATTGCCAATTTGATTGCCCGCTTCTGGGATGTACAGAAGGGTGAAGTCAGAGTTGGTGGGGTTAATGTCAAAGAAATGACTTGTGATAGTCTTTTATCTAACATCAGTATGGTTTTTCAGAATGTATATCTCTTTAATGATACGATTTTTAATAATATTAAATTTGGAAACCCGGAGGCTAGTCGTGAAGAAGTAATAGCAGTTGCTAAAAAAGCCAGATGCCATGAGTTTATTATGGAGTTGCCAGATGGGTATGACACTATGGTTGATGAAGGTGGCTCATCATTGTCTGGTGGTGAAAAACAGAGGATCTCAATTGCAAGGGCTATTTTGAAAGATGCCCCTATTATATTACTGGATGAAGCAACAGCAAGTGTTGACCCGGAGAATGAAAAATATATTCAACTGGCTATCAATGAACTGGTTAAAGATAAGACCCTGGTGGTGATTGCTCACAGGTTATCGACTATTCGTAGTGCAAACCAGATTTTAGTATTAGAAAATGGAAATCTTGTACAGAAGGGTAATCATAATCAGCTTGTAGAAGAAGAGGGAAAATATAAGGACTTCTGGGATAGACGAATGAAGGCAAAAAGTTGGGAGATTAGTAAAGCCACTTTAGCTAAAGATTAGAAATGAATACTATGGAGTATAGGACAGTGAGTAAGTATTATTAAGAATTTTGGTTTATTAGTAAGATGATTAGTTATAATAGTAGTTAGTAGAGAATAATATATTTGATAATTATGGGTAAATATTATAAAATCTAAGCGAGAATAAAAATTATTCTCACTTAGATTTCAAGGTATATTAGACGAATAAATTAAAAAAAGTTTCAAAAAATAGCTCGAATATTTTTTTAAAACTAACCGACGTCAGCGTCGATTAAATCAGAACAGAGGTGATAAAAATAGAAACTTATACAAGGAAAAGCAGAGAGGAGCGGTTAGAAGAGATAAAACAGGCAGCACAGAAAGTTTTTTTAAGAAAAGGATTTAAAGATACAAACATGGAGGATATTATTAATGAAACTACCTTATCTAAAGGCGGTTTTTACTATTATTTTAAAAATACAAAAGAGATTTACTTTGCTATTTTAGAGGAAAAATCAGATAATACTATTGCTTATCTGGGACAGATGTTTGCTGATAATCAGGATACAATAGGGGAAGTGGTAGACTATTTAGCAGAGAGTATCTTTGAAGACTTTGCTGAAAGAAGACTTTTTTTAATGGGATTGTATGAAAGTTATTATGATAATGATTTTATGGAAAAATTCGGTTTAATCCAGGAAAAATATGTTGATCTTACTGTGAATATTATTATTGAAAAACACCCTGACATGGGGAAAGAAAAGTTGAGAGAAAAGATAAATTTTCTGTATACCCTCTATCATAACTTTGTTATAAATTGTAATATGATGGCTGGCAAAAATATTTACAAGAGGAATAAGAAATATCTTAAAGATTTATTTATTGATATTTTAAGAGATTAATTTTTTTAGTTTAAATTTAGGAATCCCTAAAAAACAGAAAGCAAGAGGGGAGTTTATTTCGATAAATACATCCAAAATCTATGGAATGATATTAGAAATGAGAGGGGAGATATAAATGAAGGAGAAAAGCTGGGTAGGTATTTTATTTTCTTATACTAAAGGTAGTAAGATTAAGCTATCACTATCTATTTTACTGGCGATTATTAGTGTATTTGGTGGTTTGCTTCCTTATCTGGGGGTTTACCATATTATTATTATGTTTTTTGCAGGTACACAGACAGGTAGTAAAATTTTATACTGGGCAGGAATCTGTCTGGGAGGATATCTTATTAAGATCTTATTTTATGGTTTCTCTACTGTTTTGTCTCATAGGTCAGCCTATAAGATATTGGAAAATATCCGTCTTGCTATTGCAGATAAGTTAATGAAGGTACCTCTAGGTACAGTATTAAATGAGAGTATAGGTAAGATGAAAAATGTAATAGTAGATAGGGTAGAAACCATTGAACTACCATTAGCCCATTTAATTCCAGAGGGATTATCTAGTCTGCTTCTGGCAGTTTCTGTTTTGGTTTATTTGATTGTTGTTGACTGGCGGATGGCTATTGCAGGCATTATATCTATACCCCTTGCCGCCATTCCCTATGGAATTGTGATGAGAACATATAACAAAAAGTATGATGATTATATGAAAGCAAGTAATTATGTAAATGGTGTAATTGTAGAGTATATTGAGGGTATTGAAGTTATTAAGGCCTTTAATCATGCTTCTATTTCCTATGAAAAATTTCAAAAGGCAATAAACGATTTTAAGGATTATACCCTGGATTGGTTCCAGAGTACCTGGAAATTAATGAACCTGGGAAGTGCAATTTTACCGTCAACATTATTAGGTACATTACCGCTAGGAATGTATCTTTATATTAATGGTTTATTAACTCCAGCTGATTTGACAATATCAATTATTTTATCACTGGGAATAGTGGAAACATTGACAAAGTTTACGGTCTTTGTAAATGACCTCAAGTCAATTGAATATGCTCTAAGGGATGCTGATCAATTCCTTAATCTGAAAGAACTGCCGTCTGTCAGGCAGCAGGTAAAATTAAAGAATTATAATATAAAACTAGAAAATGTATCTTTTTCTTATCTGCAAGATGAAAATAATAAAGAAAATGTTTTGACAAATATTGATCTAGAAATTCCAGAGGGAAGTTTTACGGCTCTGGTTGGTCCATCAGGTGGCGGAAAATCTACTATTGCAAGATTGATGGCCAGGTTCTGGGATGTAGGTAAGGGTGCTATTAAAATTGGGGATACTGATATCAGAGATATCCCTCTAACCCAACTAACAGATACTGTCAGTTTTGTGACCCAGGATAACTTCCTCTTTAATTCTTCTTTATTGGAAAATATCCGTCTGGGAAATTCCAAGGCCTCTGATGAAGAGGTAAAAGAGGCAGCTAAAGCGGCCTGCTGTCATGAATTTATTGAAGAGCTGGATGGGGGATATAATACCCTGGCAGGGGAAGCTGGAAATAAACTTTCAGGAGGGGAGAAGCAGAGGATTGCTATTGCCAGGGCAATTCTTAAAAATGCACCTATTGTCATGCTTGATGAGGCTACAGCTTTTACCGACCCTGAAAATGAAGATAAGATTCAAAAGTCAATTGCTGCCCTTACCAAAGGAAAGACATTATTAGTTATTGCCCATAGATTATCTACAATTAGAAATGCTGATAACATTGTTGTTTTAAACAATGGTAGGATTGAGGATACTGGCAGTCATGAAAAACTCTTAAAGGATTGTAAGCTGTATAGGGATATGTGGCAGGCCCATATTGGCAGTAAGGCCTGGGCTGCTAATAGTGATCAGAATATTGAAGGTGAGGTGGTATCCAATGTTTAAAACAATTAAGAGAATTATTAAATGGACTGGTGAAGATAAAAAACGGCTTTATCTAGGTTTTGTTTACTCTTTCTTTTTAAGTATTTTAACTGCTTTACCGGTAATGGGAGCAGCCTATGTTTTAAATCTTATTATTCTTGATATGAATGGAAGTCAGCAGTTGAGTATGGACTGGGTCTTATATATCTTAGCTTTTCTTATTTTATTAGTTTTGGGAAGGGCATTGTTTTCGTATTTAAGGGCGAAGTCCCAGGAAAGTATAGGTTATGAGATTACTGCTAAGGAAAGAATTGAAATAGGTAATATTCTCAAGAAAGTATCCCTGGGGTTCTTTGACTCAAATAATGCAGGGAAAATAGCTTCTGCTGTTACAACTGATTTTTCATATGTTGAAATGTACGGTATGAAGATGATAGATAATGTAGTTAATGGATATATATGTACCCTTACCATGATATTATGTCTGGCTTTTTATAATTATATTATAGCCTTAATTTGTCTTGCTGGGGTGGGATTATCAGCTGTGTTTTTAAGGCTTCTTAGTAATCGTAGTAATCGAAATGCACCGGTTCATCAGGAAGCACAGGATTCTATGATTGCAGCAACTATAGAATATATTAGAGGGATTCCTATAGTGAAGGCATTTAAACAGGTGGGGGTTTCCAGAGAAGGGATTGAAAAGGCCTATAGAAAAAGTAGAGATATAAATGTCAAGATTGAAATGGATTATGTTCCTGCGAATTGTTTGCATTTATTTTCCCTTAAGCTGGCTTCTGTGGCAGTTGTACTTGCAGCGGCTACGATGGCTGCTAAGGGAGAAATGGCCATACCAAATATGTTAATGATGTTAATCTTTTCCTTTATAATATTTGGGCATGTAGAGTCGATTAATAATGCTGCCCATGTACTGGAGATTATTGATGCTACAATGGACAAATTAGAAAAGATTAAAGAGGCCGAATTTATTGATAAGAATGGAAAGGAATTAACTCTATCTTCTTATGATATTGAATTTAAGAATGTATCTTTTGCTTATGAACAAAAGGATGTTATTAAAAGTCTTAGTTTTAAAATTCCAGAAAAAACAACTACAGCTATTGTCGGACCTTCAGGGAGTGGCAAAACTACTATTTGTAGTTTGTTAGCAAGATTTTATGATGTCAGCAAGGGGAGTATATCAATTGGTGGTAGGGATATAAGAGAGATGAGTTGTAATAGTCTTTTGCGAAATATTAGTATGGTATTTCAGAATGTATATCTCTTCCATGATACTGTTTATAACAATATAAAGTTTGGTAATCCAGAGGCAGGTAAGGAAGAGGTTATTGAGGCAGCTAAAAAGGCATGTTGTCATGAATTTATAATGAAACTTCCAGAGAGGTATCAAACAGTTATTGGAGATACCGGTTCTACTCTGTCAGGGGGAGAGAAACAGCGAATATCTATAGCTAGGGCAATACTGAAGGATGCATCTATTGTCATACTGGATGAGGCAACCGCCAGTGTTGACCCTGAAAATGAACATAAAATCCAGGGCGCTATTACTTCTTTGGTAAAAGGGAAGACTATGATTACTATTGCTCACAGACTGGCAACCATTGAAAATGCAGATCAGATTCTTGTTGTAGATGATGGAGAAATTGTACAACAGGGAAGCCATAAAGAGTTGATTAGAGAAGGAAAGATTTATAAAAAATTTATGTCTATACGTGAAAAGGCAGAGGGATGGACTCTGGCATAATTGAAATTGAGTGAAAAAAATACTTTTAAGGTTCGGAAAAAATATAAAGATAGCTTAAAATATTATATAGAAATAGTTAATAACTGTGTTCAGAGAATAGTTGTACCCGTTGGTTTAGTTCATTTTAGCTGATAGTTTTAAATAATAATAAATTTGAGGTGAAATTAAAATGAGAAATAGAATATTATTAGTGTTTTTATTGTTAATCTTAGTGCTTGGAACTGTTGTTCAGGCAGCTGAACTGACAGGGAGAGATATTATGGTGAAGGTTGATAATAGGGATGATGGTGATACAAGGAAGGCAAAAATGGTAATGACCTTAATCAATAATGTAGGTGATAAGCGGATAAGAGAGGTAGTAAGTTATCAGAAAGACTATGGGAAAGACACTAAAGCAATTATGATCTTTGAAAGCCCGGGAGATGTGAAGGGTACAGGTTATTTAAGCTGGGAGTATGATGACGAGGATAAGGAAGATAATAGATGGCTTTATATGCCTGCTTTACGAAAAATAAGGAGAATCAGTGGGAGTTCCAATGATGACTATTTTATGGGAACAGATTTCACCTATGATGATATGGGAGACAGGAATGTAGATGAAGATGAGCATACCTTATTGCGAGAAGAAGAGCTAAATGGGTATCAATGCTGGGTTATTCAATCAATTCCTAAAGAAATTGATGAAGGGGATTATACCAAGAAGATATCCTGGATAAGACAGGATATAGCTATGGCAATAAAGACTGACTACTATAACGAATATGGTTTACTAAAAACCTACCAGGCTAAAGATATTGTCGAGATAGATGGGATCTGGACCCCTAAACAAAGGTTAATGGTTAACAAACAGGATGAACACCAGACTATTATAGATATGACAGAACTTAAATTTAATGTAGCAATGGATGATAATCTATTTAGGACCTCAATGTTAAAACGGGGGAATATCAGATATTAGTGAAATGACCAATAAAATTGCCAGTTGATATTATCAATTGGCAATTAGCTGGAGGTGTAGGATGAGAAAACCGCTAGTATTTTCTTTATTAATTATAGTGTTTTTAATTTTTGCAGTTAATAATGTTTTAGCTCAGGGACTCCAATTTGATGGTTTTTTAGAAAGCTATTATTCGATAAAATTAAAAGACGATCATGATTTTATTGGTGAACGTTCAAGGTTTAGATTAAATCTTAGGAATAGTAGTGATAATATGTATATGTTTGCCTCTTTAAATGGGGTTAGTAATGGAATAATAGAAGATGATGAGTTAGAAGTAGAGATCCATGAAGCCTATCTTGAATATACCCAGCCCCTGTGGGATGTAAAAATTGGCAGACAGATCTATAGCTGGGGGAAGGCAGATGGAGTAAGGATAACGGATGTGCTTTCACCCTGTGACTATAGTGAATTTATTACCAGGGATTTTGATGAGATAAGGATACCGGTAGATTCAGTAAAATACAGATATTTGTTTCCTATGGCTGATTTAGAGTTAGTCTGGATTCCTACCTTTACAGAGCCAGTATACCCTGGGGATGAGGATAATCCCTGGTATGTGGAAAAAGGTATTAAGGTAAATTCAGCAGAAGAGGTTGAAAATGAGTTAGGGAATAGTGAACTGGCAGCAAGATTGTCTTTTTATCTAAACGGAATAGACTTTTCCTTTTCAACAGCCTATTTATGGGATGATGAAGCTACCTATCATAAAACAGGTGCTACCTTTACACCAGAATACCATCGTTTAAGATTCTACGGTCTTGATTTATCAAAACCAGTAAATGATTTTGTAATCAGGTTTGAGTCAGCCTATTATCAGGGCAAATATTTTTCTGCTGATAATAATTGTGGACTATTGGAAAGGGATTATGTTCATTCTTTAGCAGGTTTAGACTGGTATCCTGGAAACAACTGGACAGTAACTACCCAGCTTACCAATAAATATATCTTTGATTATGAAGATGAAATAGAAGAAGATGAGAGTCAGACTATCCTGACATTAAATCTAAGCAAGAAGTTCTATAGAGAGACCCTTGAACTTGCTAATATGGTTTATTATGAAACCGATGAGAGGGATGGTTTTAATAGAATTTCTTTAGATTATGCAGTAAATGACAACCTTCATTTCTTAACAGGGATAGATTATTTCTTTGGGGATGAAGGGGAGTTTGCAAACTATGATGATAATGATTCATTATGGGTAAAGGTTAAATATAATTTTTAATTTACATAACTTAAGTGAGGTGAGTGTTTAGATGAACTTAGAAAAAATAAATACTAAGTTTAGAGCATTAGGTAAAAAAATAATAAAATACCGTTATTTAATTTTAATTATGTTTGTTCTTTTGCTTGGTTTTGCTTTTAACGGATTGAAGGGGATAGAAAGTGATTCTTCTAATGATGCCTGGTATTTTGATGATGATCCGGTAATAGTATTAGAGAATAGATTCGAAAGGATGTTTGGTAATACAGATATATTTGCGGTACATGTTCAGCTTGATGATGTTTTTAAGAAAGAGAATCTAGAAAAAATAAGGGAGTTAACAGAGGAGTTAGAAGATAAAGTCCCTTTAGTAGATGATATAATTTCGATTACAGATTTCGAATATATTAATGGTACAGACTGGGGTATAGATATTGGTGATCTTATACCTGAGGAAATACCAGATAATGCAAAAGAACTAGCTGAATTAAAGAGAAGAGCTTTAGCAAAAAAATCGCTTTTTAATAGGTTGGTTTCTGATGATGGAAAAGAGACCTGGATTTTAGGTAATTTAAAAAAAGACCCAGATAATTGGCGAAAAAACAAAGACTATCTAACTTATTTACAGAATAAAGCTAAAGAGTATCATGAACTATATAAGGAATTTGATTTATCAAAACCTGTTGCTCCAAATTATATTACCGGGAAGGTAGTAAATAAAATTGCCCGTCAGGAAAAGTATAAGGATTTAAATCCTAGAACAACTGGAATGCCTTGCATAAATGTAGATAAAAGGGGTTTTTTTGCTAAAGAAACACCGCGCTTGATGGGGTTAGGCTTAATAATATCAGTAATTTTATTAGGAATATTTTTGCGTTCATGGAGAGGGGTTATTTTCCCGATTATTACTGCTATAGGGACAATGATTATTACCTTAGGGATTGAAGGATATTTTAAAACAACAGTCCAACCTTCAATACTTCCCATGCCTTTATTTTTAGGTTTAGCGGTAGCGGTAGGTTATTCAATTCATCTCTTTAATTTTTTTAAAAAAGAACTATTAAAAACAGGAAAGAGAAAAGAAGCAGTAGTAATAGCAATAGAAAAGACAGGCTGGCCCCTTTTATTTACTGCTTTAACAACTATTTTTGCTTTAATGTCGTTTGTGTTTATTAAAATAAAGTCTTTAAATTGGGTTGGATATACTACTGCTGGAATAGTAGCTGTTACTTATTTGTTGATTTTAATAGTTTTCCCGATTTTTTTGAGTTTTGGAAGGGATAAAAAAGTTACTGCTAAAATAAATAATAAAAAAACTAGCGGACTGGAAGAAAAACTAGGTAATTTTGGGAAATGGACTTTGAATAATACTAAACCAATAATAATTATCTTTATTGTTTTAACACTGGTATCTGTCTATGGAATAACAAAAACTGAAGTGGATTTTGATAATGAAAGGACAATGGGGAGGAAAATTCCTTATGTAGATAGGATGTTAAGTGCAGGGGAAACGAAAATTGGTTCTTTATATAGTTATGATATAGGGATTGAGTTTGAAAAAGATAATATAGTTAAAGACCCGGAATTTTTACAGAAATTAGATATATTTATTCAGGAGATAGAAGAATTTCCGCTTACTAAAAGGACTACTTCACTTTTAGATACATTGAAGGAATTAAATCAGGTTTTAAATGATGGCAGTCTTGAATATTATAAAATACCCGAGACAGGACCGATGGTAGCTCAAACATTACTATTATATGAAAATGCTGGAGGAAATGAAATAGATAAATGGGTTGATTATAACTATAAAAAATTGCGGATTAGAGTGGAAATTTCTGACTATAAACAAAAGGAAATATCTGACGAACTTCAAAAAATAGAACAGCTGGGCCAGGAATTTTTTCCAGAGGGCAAGGTGTTTGTCAGTGGATCGATTGCCAAATATACAGATATGATGTATAAGGTTTCACTAGGTCAAGTAAAGGCTTTTTTAATTGCAATGCTTATAATTGCTGTTTTAATGATGATTGTCTTTGCCAGTGTCAAGGTGGGTTTAATTGGATTAATTCCTAATATATCACCGGCTCTAGCGGTTGGAGGGGTTATGGGAATTTTCGGCATTCCTTTTGATATGATGACTTCAGTAATAATTCCAATGTTAATGGGACTGGCCGTAGATGATACAATTCATTTCATTAATCATGCTAAATATGAATACCAGAAGAGGGGAGATTATGTTTTATCTATAGAAGATACCTTTAGGACAGTTGGAAAATCTTTGTTTATGACTTCCCTAATATTAATCTTGAATTTTACAGCATATTTGACCTCTATTGTTAAATTTTATGTTCATTTTGGAATTTTAGCGGGAGTAGGGATTTTAGTAGCGCTTTTAGCTGATTATTTTGTGACCCCAATATGTTTAAATATTACTAAACCCTTTGATGAAAAATATAAAAATATAGATAATGAATCAAAAGATTTTTCATAAGCTATAAGACAAGAGATATTTGTGTTATTAAAATAACACAAATATCTTTTGCTTTTTATTTTGAATAAGAAAGGATGAATGGCTACTTATCATCTTGCTGAACATCTGTTAAGAGAAGTTATGGGTTTATATTTTATTCTAAAGAAAATTTTTCATTTTGGGCTAATTTGCTGACTCCTTTTGTGCCTTTAGCTATATCATGATTACTTGGCTTGAAACCGGGTTCAGTATAGGCGAAGATTTTACCTTCATAATTCCTTAAGATTACTTTTCCCTCAGATTGTGATATTAAATATTGTGGGCTGACAGGGATTTTACCACCACCTCCAGGTGCATCAATAACATAAGTAGGAACTGCCATTCCTGTAGTGTGTTGTCTGAGGGATTCAATTATTTCGATTCCTCTGCTTACGGGGGTGCGGAAGTGTTCGATTCCCTGAGAAAGATCACATTGATAGAGGTAATAGGGTTTAATTCTAATCCTAAGAAGGTCTTGAACTAACTGTCTCATAACTGCTGGTTGTTCATTAATTCCTTTTAATAATACTGATTGGTTACCTATAGGTATTCCGGCATCATTTAATTTTGCAGCAGCAGCTGCACTACTCGGATTTATTTCCATGGGGTGATTAAATTGGACATTAACATAGATTGGCTGGTATTTTTTTAACATTTTTACCAGTTTATTAGTAATTCTCTGGGGCATAACACAGGGAGTCCTTGTGCCTAGCCGAATTATTTCAACATGATGTATTTTATATATTTTACTAATGATTTCTTCTAATTTGTCATCAGACATGAGAAGTGCATCTCCACCTGATAAAAGCACATCTCGTACCTCAGAATGATTTTTAATGTAATCAATTGCTTTTTCTATTTGACTAACTGGTAGGGCCTTATCTTTTATACCTGCGAATCTACGTCTTGTACAGTGGCGGCAGTACATAGAGCATTGATCTGTAATTAATAATAAAACCCTGTCCGGGTATCGATGAGTTAGGCCTGGAACTGGTGAGTCAATATCTTCATAGAGTGGGTCTTCCATATCGGCATTCCCTAGATGTAATTCTTTAGATGTGGGAACTGCCTGTTTGCGAATAGGACAATTTCTATCTTCAGGGTCCATTAATGTTGCATAATAAGGGGTGATAGCCATCCTTAATGTGCTAAGAGAATCTTCAATTTCTCTTGTCTCCTGATCACTAAGGTTTATTACTTTTTTTAAGTTTTCTACGGTGGTAATTCTGTTCTTAACTTGCCAGTTCCAATCATTCCATTCTTCTTCTGATGTGTTTTTCCAGAGACTTATTTCATGATAGTTACGCATTAGATTTTCTCCTTCTTTCAATTGGTTTTTACTATTTTATTTGTCATAAATCCAATAATATATCTTGCATAAATTATTCCATATTTACAAGAAGTAGTGCCAGCACTATTTCTTGTAAAAACAGAAGTAAAAGATACCTTCATGTCACTCCTGTGGCAGTGTCAGGGGAATAGAAGTTGTTAAAACTTAAAGTCGATAACATAGTATTAAAGAATAAAATTTTATTCTTTAGAGGAGGAAATGCAAGAAAAACTGCAGTAAGTAAGTTTATATTAAGGGATAGTATATTAGTATATAATGAACTGCTTTTCTAATAAAGGATTATTGATTCTACTGGAAAGCTGGAATAAGTATAGAATCTTTAAGACCAGTATATTTATTATTTAGATAGGTCTATACATGCAAAATATTTTTCATAAAGAAGAAAGATATTTTGCATGTAGTGCAGGATATTTTGTGTTCGGCTTGAATAATAGGTTAAGAGGTGGTGAATTTTTATGATACAGTTTGATGATAAAAATCTTAGATTTATTCTTAATTCATTGGATGAAGGAATACATATTGTTAATCAGGAGGGTTATACCATATTTTATAATAGAAAGGTTTCTGAAATTGATGGGCTTGACCCTGAAGAAGTATTAGGCAAAAATGTTTTTGAAACATATCCTTCACTGACCTTAGAAACAAGTACTTTAATGAAAACACTCAAAGAAAAAAAGGGGATAAGTAATTATCAACAAACATTTATTAATTGCCGCGGGAAAAAAATTACTACTATAAATAGTACTATCCCTTTAAACTTTGAGAATGGAGAAACAGGTGCTATGGAGGTTTCCCGGGATATTACCCAGTTAAAGGAATTAGTAAATAATATAAACGCTCTGCGTACAGATATTATAAAAAAGCGCCAAAAGAAAAAAAGCATTAGTCAAAAATTCAGTAATAGTACCAGCTATAGTTTTAAAGATATTGTGGGTAAGAGTAAAACAATACAGAAGGCCCTACAGATGGCTATTAAGGCTGCTGATAGTGATTCCTCAGTTTTACTGGCTGGGGAAACAGGAACTGGAAAAGAATTATTTGCTCAGGGTATTCATACTGCAAGTCGGAGAAATAGTAGACCATTTATTGCTCAAAATTGTGCTGCTTTACCGAAAGACCTTTTAGAAGGCTTACTTTTTGGTACAGAAAAAGGGGGATTTACTGGTGCTAGAAGTCGCGCAGGTCTTTTTGAAGATGCTGATGGTGGTAGTATACTATTAGATGAAATTAATGCTATGGATCCTGCATTACAGGCAAAATTATTAAGGGTTTTACAGGAGAAAAAAGTTAGAAGAATAGGAGGTCAAAAAGAGATAGATATTGATGTCAGAATTATTGCTACCATTAATGAATCAGCAGAAATAAACCTTAAGGAAAACAAATTGAGAGAGGATCTTTTTTATAGATTAAGTGTGGTTTATATTGAAATTCCCCCTCTTCGTGAGCGCGAGGGGGATATTCAGCTTTTGACTGAGCATTTTATTAATAAATATAATAAAAAGTTTTCTAGGTCTATTAAAGGTATTACAGTAGAGATGGGGAAGGTATTTAATAATTATAACTGGCCGGGAAATGTTCGGGAATTACAGCATGTTATTGAAAGCAGTTTTAATATCCTGCAGAATGCAAATAAATTAGGTGTAAATGCTATTCCTCAATATATAAAAGGGCGTATGGAAAAAAAAGCAAATTTAAAAGATGATCTTGGCTTACTTATTTCAGGTAATAAACTCCCTCCATTAGAAGAAACCCTAGAAAATATTGAAGCTAATCTGATTCAGATGGCATTAAAAAGAACAGCTGGGAATATTAGTGCTGCTGCAAGAGAACTAAAAATTTCCAGACAATCTTTACAGTATAAAATAAAAAAATATGATTTGACAATAGTCCATAGATAATAAATTACATTTAATTTGTGGGAAAAGAAGGGGACTATACTTTTGTTTTGGCCTTGACATTATTTTTATAATAGGTTATATTATCCTCAGGAGGGGGTTCATAATTATGTCAGACTTAAATGAAAAAAAAAATGAAAGTAGTCACCATCATCCAAACCTAAAACAAATATCCCATCGTTTTTTGCGGATTATTGGTCATACTAAAGCCATAAAAAAGATGGTTGAAGAGGGAAGGGATTGTCAAATAAATAAAATAAATTAATTTATAACCCTTAAGTGAATAAGCATCTAATCGTAAGTGATGAAAGGATTTCTTAATTAATATATACTAACTTTATAAACTAGTTAGGTTTACCTAATAATTTTAAAAAATGAGGTGAAATCTTGTACCAGCCAAAAGAAAATTCTAAATTATATCATAGGCTTCTTCATCAAAAACGGGAAACTGAGCTTTTTTTATCTGCAGTTCGCCTAAATATATTTTCATATCTGGAGGAGTGGACAACAGCAAAGATAGTAGCGGAAAGAACAGGATTTAATGAACGCAACTTAGATCTTTTCTTTAATGCTCTTGCCTGTATAGGGCTGCTTGAAAAAGGAGAGGGAATTTATCGCAATACCTCTCAAAGCAATGAATTTTTGAATCAAAGAAGTCCCATATATTTAGGAGAATGGATTTTGTTCCGGGAAGAAATGATGTCTTTAAAACAGCTGGATGAGCGGATTAAAAATGGTCCTGTAGATGAAATTGTACGTAATAATAAGGGTGTAGAGGTATATGATTTTTATGAAGCGGCACGGGTCAGTATTTCCGAGATGTATTCAGGTAGAGTTCAATCATTTGTGAAAGTTGCATTAAGTTTATTTAAGAATGATTTTCCTAAAAAAATTTTGGATCTTGGGGGTGGTTCCGGTGTTCTTGTTATGGAGCTGGTTTCTCTTTTCCCGGATTGTTCTGGCGTAATCTTTGAGTACCCTGGTGTAGCTGTCTTAGCTCGAAAGCTTGTGGCAGAACGAGGTCTAACCCAACAGGTTAGTGTTCTTGAAGGGGATTTTACTGTTGATAGTATTGGTGGAGATTATGACCTGATAATTGCATCAGGAATTCTAGATTTTGCTAGAGACCATCTTAATACACTGATGGATAAAATGTATCATGCCCTGACAGCTAGCGGGTATTTATACGTAGTGACCCATAATATAAGTGAGGATTATCAAAGACCACCAGAGAGTATTCTCGGGTGGCTGTCAAGTCATCTGGAGGGTCTGGACATTTTGCTTTCTAAGAAGACAGTTGACAGTGCTTTAAAACAACATGGCTTCAGACGTGTACATATTAATGACGTGAATGGTATATTTAAAGGTCTGCAAGGTGAATTTTATTCAAAGTAAAGCTATGGGGATAGATATTATGAACAAATTATCAAATCAAGTTATCAATAAATTCATTAAAATGACCGAGCGGATTTCCAATGGTAAGATGAATGTATTGGAATTTGCTCCAGAGGGGATGACTTTTTACCGTGGTGAAATCCATATGATAAAAATGATTGGTGATCATCCAGGGACCTTTATTTCAGAGATGGCCCGAAATTTTAATGTAACCCGGGCGGTAGTAGCTAAAACTGTCGGTAAACTTGAAGAAAACGGTTTTTTAAAAAAAGAGGAAGACCCCCGTGATAAAAGACGTTTTTGTCTATTTTTGACTGATAAAGGCTTACAGGCCTATGAGTTACACAATGAATATCATCAAAAATATGACCGCCCTTTGTTTGAATATCTTGAAAGTTTGCAGGAGGTTGACTTGAAACTAATACAGGAATTCCTTAAATATGTTTTTAGAAGTCAGGGAAAGGGTCGGGTATTTATTTCAGGATTCAGATAACCAGTTATTCTGTCCTACAGTAGAAGAAGATATTGCCTTTGGTCCTTTGAATCTGGGAAAAAGTAAGCAGAGAGTACTGGAAATTGTCCGTAATACCCTGGAATTAGTAGAAATGAACGGTTTTGAAAAAAGGGTTACTTACAATCTATCTCAAGGCGAAAAAAAGATAATATCTTTTGCAGCAGTGCTGGCTATGGAACCGGAAGTACTACTGCTGGATGAGCCATTTGCCAGTCTTGATGAAAAAGCTATAGAAAGAATGGTTAATATTTTAAACAGGATATCTCAACCATATATAATAGTATCACATAATAATGACTTGTTAAATACTGTGATAAATAAATCTTATCACATGAAAGATTTATGCTCTTAAACTAGAAAATATACTTGACAAAATTATTAACCATGTGTACAATATATATAATGATTAAAATTATATTATACTAATTATATATGTTAAAATGTTGTTGGGGTGTTTAAATGAAAAGGTATAGCAAAATAGTTGATTTATTTTTAAGGGCTCATAATAAATTTAATTTACTTGAAAGTGAACCAAGGGATTTTAGTACTGGGGATTTGTTGTATTCTACCGAAATTCATACAATAGTTGCTATTGGTGAAAAACCGGCTATTAATTTAACACAACTAGCTGAAAATTTAGGTGTTTCTAAAAGCGCTGTATCTAAATTTATAAAAAAACTTTTAAAGAAAGGATATGTTCTTAAGAGTAGACCTGTTGGTAACCACAAAGAGGTGATATTTAATCTTACTGATAGAGGTAAAACAGCTTTTAAAGGACATGAAGAGTTTTCTCGTGAAATATTTGGGAGTTTGTATGATATTTTGGAAAATATAGCAGATAGAGAAATTATAACAATTGAAAATTTCTTAAAAAAGTTGAACGAAGAATTAGATGACATTAAATAAATTTTTTTAATAAGATATTAACCTGGTTAACATTTTTTTAGTTTTGAGGATAATATACTAGCAAATTACTTAAAGATGATTATAAAATTAAGACTAAAAGCATTATAGGGGAGAGATTTATTTTGTATAGTTTAGGAATAGATATAGGATATTCATCTCTTAAAGTAGTATTATTAGATACTAGTAGTGAGATAAAATATTTTAAGTATTTAGTACATAAAGGAAGAGTTAAAGTAACTTTAAAGAATGCTATTAATGATTTGTTAAGAAATTATAACTTTCATAATATAAAATATGGTGCTGTAACAGGTAGAGAAAGTAAGTTTTTGACTAAAAATGAAGGAAAAGTTCATAAATGAAGTAGCTGCAATAGTAGAGGCAGTATTAAGATAAATAATAATATTGCTTCAATCATTGAAATTAGTGGTCAAACTGCAAAATATATAACTGAGTTTAGTGAAGATGACAAATCGAGAATAAATATTTCAATAAAATCTGATTGCTCTGCTGGGACAGGTTCATTTTTAGAAGAACAGGTTTCTAGAATGAATTTAAATTTAGAAGATTATTCAACTTATGTAAATAAGGCTAAGTCAATACCTAGATATTATTATAATGAAACTAACAAATCGACAGGAAGTGGAAGCAAAGTAGATGTAGAAGACTATTGCTTGCTTAATTTGGTTTTGAATAAAAAGATTAAAGATAATTATAAGGTCTTTTTGAAAATCAATAACTTGCTAGATGTTGATGATGTTGGTATGGATAGGTTATAGATGGAACAGAGTATTCTGTGGGAATGAAAGTGGAATTTTAAGTGGATTACCTGGGAACAGACGAGACTTGAGGGTTTCCTTGATTTTTTTCTTATTTCAACATTCTTATTTCAACTCAAAAGAACACTTGACAAAATTATTAACCAGGTGTACAATATAATTAAAAGTAAGTTGCTATCAGCAATTTTACAAAAAAGCATTTATAAGTCTTTGAATGAAAGAATAAGACAAAAATTTTTAATAAAATATTAACCTTGTTAACAATATTTAATTGCCAGGGTTCTCTTGAAAGATGCTCCTATTGTTATACTTGATGAAATGACAAGTAATGTTGATCCGCTTAATGAAAAAAAGATTCAAGAGGCGATGAGTAATCTGGCTGTTGAAAAAACAGTAATCGTTATTGCTCATCATTTAAAGACAATTAGAAATGCTGATAAAATTATTGTTTTCAATTGTTGAGACAGGAAAACATCATGAGCTAATGCAAAATGAAGGGTTGTATAAAGAACTTTGGGATGCTCGAGAAAAGGCGAAAGAGTGGAAGTTGTATAGTATTAAACAAATTAGGAGTGAATGCTAATGTTAAGGAAAACTATGTTAGTAGTTTTATTAAGTTTATTTTTATTAGATTTTTCTTCGATAAAAGGAAATTGTGAGGAATATGAAGATGACTTATTAAAAAAAACAACCCAAGAAGTAATTGCGGGGGCAGAAACCGATGTAGAAAAAGCAGAGAAAATATATTATTTTATTAGAGATGAAATTAAATTCGGGTGGCTTTTTCCACAAGCAATTCCTGTAGAAGAGGTATTAAAAAATAAAAAGGGAGTTTGTATGCAGAAAGCAAATTTGCTGGTTGCAATGGCAAGAGAAGCTGGATTAAAAGCGAGGTTTCATTTTATGTATGTACGTAAAAACGCATTGGAAGATTTTTTGCCTGGATTTGCTTATAAAAGGTGGTCAAACCCATTTGCCCATACTTTTCCTGAAATCCATTTAAATGGTAAATGGGTATCAATGGAAGCTACTTTTGATAAAGAACTTCACGAAATTTGTATTAAAAAGAAGATTAATTTTGGAAAATATAAAGATATTGTTGAAGATATATCGATTGAATTTTCACCAGATGGGGTAAAAGGACATCAGCAATATGTTCACGTAGAAGGGATGGAGTCTTTTTATGGAGAAGATTTGTCTGAGTTTGTTAAATATCTCCATGCAGATGTTCCGTGGTGGAAGAGAATGTTACAGCCGATGATATTTAGAAAAGCACAGAATATTATGGATGAATTAAGAGATAAAACTAAGTAATAATCTATTATTATGTATGGTGATTTTATTTGAGCAATTGATTTTCTAGTAAAAGTAAGTTGATTTTTAAAAATCAACTTACTTTTACTAGAATTTATAAATGTTATTCTTATAAATTAACAAACATACTAAAACAAGGAGTGATTAAATATAATGTCCATTTCGTCAAAAATAATTTCTGATAAAGAAAGTATTGATTTAAATGAGTATAAAGATTTATTTGTTATGACAAAAGATGCGGCTTTTATTACAAAATCTTTAGAAAGAGTTTCTAATGTTGTACCTATTCACTCAAAACATATTCTTTCTAAAGATCAAATTTTAATTACTGATCAATTTATGAATAAAACAAAAAATAATATTATTAAGGAAGCAAATGCTATGCTTGCTATTGAAGATAAAAATATTTTATACAAAATAAGTGGTAAGTGTAAATATGAAAATGAAGGTTCATATTATGAAAAAGCAGTTCAAATGGTTGAAGAATATGCTAAAACAAAAGCAAAAAACAAAAAGATAAAGATAAAATGTAAGGGGATAATTATTATGGATATTAAAAAGATAGAAAAAATACAACTATAAGTTAAAAGGTGGGATGAGAAAATGAATAAATTGAGTGTCAAAGAAGATATCATAAAATATTCAAACACATCTAGTAATTGTTTTGTCAGTATTTTAAATGAGAAAAATGAAATTGAAGTGTTTTCAGTAAAATACAAATATGTTCTTGATAATGTAATATTACTGGGGATTAAAAAAAAGAAGCAAAGTATTTAAATGCTACACCTGAAATGAAAATCTCTATTGCTATCTGGAAAAAAATTAAAGGGTATCAATATAAAGGTAAAGTAATTTCAGATCTTGAGGGGAAAAATAATTCTGAGCAGGTAGAACAATTTAAAAATATCCTGTTAGATAATAAAGTTGATATATCTGCTATAGATATAGTGATTTGTAAAATTGATTTTCTTTATCATCTCACTCCTGGTAAGTTTGCTGGAAAATTAGTGTGATTAAATTTAGAGTATAATTATTTTGTGATTTTTTCTCTGATTATTTTAAGTATTTCTTGATAAATATAAAAATATATATTATAATAATAAATAGTTTGATATTCAAAGTATTATTATTATATTTTGCTAGGGTGAAGTTAATTATGGATTTAGATCAGAGGTTTAAAACAGGAGAAAAAATCATAATGGACTTTTTGGAAATTATTTTTGAACATGTTTCTGAGATAGATGAAGATTTTAGTTTGAAAGAGCATTTTTTGATTGAGCTGCTTGGACAAAAAGGTGAGGTAAAAATGTCTGAATTAGCTTCATTCTTTTTTACCTCACTGCCTACAATGACGAGTATGGTTCATCGTTTAGTTGAAAGAGGGTATCTTAAAAGGTGTCGAAGCGAAGAAGATAGACGTGTTGTTTTAATAAGTCTTTCTATTAAAGGTGAAGAGTATTACCAAAACCATAGGCAAGAATATATAGGGAAATTTAAAGAATTTCTATTGGATTTAACTGAAAAAGAGATAAAAATAACCTCTAAATTATTAGCCAAAGTTAAGAGGGTAATCTTGAATTAAATAAGAGCAGGGTATTTTTTTGGTCAAATACTTAAAAAATTTAACTATTAAATAATTTAACTAATTTATTAAAAGGGGGGATTATATTTGTTTTTAGAGCGAGTTAAATTTGATTATCAAGGGGATAAATTTTTGCCAATAATTGATAATAATTATCAAAATCATATTAGAATAATAAAATAATTAAGGAGTTGATTTTTTATGAACAAGATAGCCAATTTTTCTATTCGTCATCCCTGGATAGTAATAAGTGTTTTTCTCATAATTACTGTCTTTTTTGCATTACAGATTCCCAAAGTGCAAATGGACCCTAGTCTTGAAGGGATGGTACCTGAAGACATGCCTTCAAGGATAAATCTAGATAAGATTGAAAAGGTCTTTGGTGGAACTGATGCCATAATGATTATTTTGGAAACAGATGATATTTTAAAGGCAGAAACCTTAATAAGGGCGCAGCAATTATCAGATGAATTAGAAAGCTGGGAAGTAGTAGATAAAGTAAATAGTCCTTTTACTGTACAAGATGTAAGGGGAGAAGAAGATATATTGATTGTTGAAGATGCTATTGAAGATATTCCACAAAGTTCTGCGCAGAGAGAAGTAATAAGAGAGAGAATCAAAAATAATGAATTAATTTATGGTAGTATTATCTCAAAAGATTTTAAAGCAATGGCCATTATTGGAATGTTAAAGGATGATGTTTCAGATAATCTGATTTTAGATAAAGTCAATAAATTATTAACAGAGTTTCCTGGAGAAGAAGAAATTCAGCTGGCTGGTATGCCGATAATTAGAGCGGAGGTTAGTAAAAACACCCAGAATGATATGAGGAGATTGATGCCGTTGGCTTTATTGATTATGTTGATCTTTTTATATCTATGTTTCAGACAGTTGAGGGGTGTTTTATTGCCTTTTGCGGTAGTAGTGATGTCAATTATTATTTCCCTTGGATTAATTCCAGTATTAAACTGGAAGATATATTTAATTACAGTTATTTTACCCATGTCCTTAATAGCAATAGCTAATGATTATGGAATCCATATTATTGCCCATTATCAGGAAGAAAATACCCTAAAATCTAATTTAAGTGAAAAAAAACTGGTAGGGAAGGTGGTTTCCAGTTTAGGTGCACCAATTATTGCGGCAGGGCTTACTACCATAGCAGGAATGTTATGTTTAATATCACATATTATGGTGCCTGCCCAGGAACTTGGGATACTTGCTGCAGTAGGAATTGGTTTTGCTTTAATAGCTAGTATAACTTTTATGCCGGCTGTAATGGTTCTTTTACCCAAGGCTAAACCCCTAAAAACTACTGTTGAAGGGAAAAAAGGATTATTAGAAAGATTACTTGATTTTACTGCTAATTTTGTAACAGCTAACCCTGGGAAGATAGCTATTCTGTCGATTGTATTTATAGCTTTGATTTCTTCAGGAATCTTTTATCTGAGGGTAGATACAAATCCAGTTAATTACTTTAAGATGACTCAAGGGTTACTAAGGCAACTAATGCGGGCAATAGATATTTTGGAGGGGCTAATACTATTTCTATAATGGCAGAAGGAGATATAACAGCTCCTGAAGTAATGAAGAAGATAAGTGATTTTGAAGAAAAAATTATTAAGCATGAAAGTGTTGGAGATGTGGGGGCAATATCTAAGATAATGAGAAAGATGAATAAGGAACTACATAATGGGGATGAAGAATTTAGTATAATCCCTGATAATAAAAATGCTCTTCCTCAATATTTTATGTTATATGAAAGCTCTGGTGACCTTAAAAAGTTAGTAGACTTTGATCGTAAACATGCTTTGATCACTGCCAAGATACCTACTAATAGCACTGATGATATCAAGGGATTAGTTGAATATATGAGGGATTATATTAAAAAGGATGAGGAATCACCATTAAAAATAGTAGGGGGCTTTGGTGACCTGCAATCTGAATTAAGTGAGGCAGTAGTCAAGGGACAGGTGATTAGTCTAATTACAGCTGCTATAGTAGTAGGTATAATTGTAATGCTGTTATTTAAATCACCAGTTGCTGGTTTAATGTCTATAACACCTCTAGCTCTGGCTATAGTTACTCTGTTTGGGTTAATGGGATTCTTTAAAATTGAGTTAAATATTGCAACAGCCTTATTATCCTCAGTGATGATTGGGGTAGGGGTTGATTATACAATTCATTTCTTATGGAGATACCGTGAAGAAAAGAAACTTAAAGATACTGTAGAAGCAGTTAAGAAGACATTAAAAACAACAGGCAGAGGAATAATTTTTAATGCCTTATCAGTTGTTATTGGATTTGTTGCATTAATGATTTCAGATTTCCTGCCGGTTAAATTTTTTGGTTTTTTAGTTGTAGTGTCAATAGGGGCTTGCTTACTAGGTGCTTTAGTATTTTTACCAGCAATTTGCATTATTTTTAAACCTAAATTCCTGGAAGTTCAGGATAAAGAAAAGAATTAAGGAGATTCTTTAACTAAATTACAAAAGGAGAGTGTATGATGAAGAAGATTATTAGTTTGCTTATTTTAATAGTAATGATTTTTAGTATGACTCTATTAGTTTCTGCTGAGATGACAGGTGATGAGATATTAAATAAGATGGAAGAAGTCAGGGATATTCAGACAAATCAGATGGAACTTAAGCTGGAATTATATGACCCATCAGGGAGTAAAAGGGTAAGGACACTGACAAATATAAGTGAAGATTATGGACAGAAAAAGACATTAAGCAGGTTTTTATCACCGGCAGATGTAGCAGGAACAGGCTTTTTATCAATAGATAAACCTGAAATTGATGATGAGGATATGTATTTGTATTTGCCGGCTTTAGGGTCAGTAAGAAAGATCTCTGGTAGCCAAAAAAATGGTAGTTTTGTAGGAACAGATTTTAGTTATAATGACCTATCATTAGTAAGTGCGGAGAATTATAATGATGATTATCAGGCAGTAGTATTAGAAGATAATGAAAAAGAGTATATCTTACGTTTAAGTCCAACTGATGAGGATATAGATTATGACTATGGTAAGTTATGGGTAAATAAAGAGATGTGGTATCCAGTTAAAGCTGAATTTTATGATACTAGAGGTAAATTGAATAAGATTCTAACAAGCCATGATATTCAAAAGATCCAGGGGTATTGGACCCCTCAAAAAATGGTGATGGAAGATGTTCAGGAAGGGACCAGGACTATACTTTATTTAGAGTCTGTTTTATATAATGAAGAAGTAAATAGTAAAATTTTTAGTCCAAGATATCTAAAGAGATATTAAGTTATTAATGAATAACAGGTAATGAATGCCTGATGATCTATTACCTGTTATTTATTTTAATTATAATTAGTATAAAGGAGGGTTGGAGTAATGCTGAGAGAAATAAATTTTATTTTACTTATAATACTACTTTTAATTACTAGTGTTGGGGTTTCAGCCGGTGATAAACTGAATATTGCTGGATCTTTAAGTACTAGTATTGAAGCATTTTCTGATGATGGGGAGTTAATTGACCGGGAAAGGCTTAATTTAGAACTTAAAAGGGATTTTGGTTTTGCTGCAGATATGTATATAGATTTAGCTATTCAGGCTATGGAAAAAGAAGATACAGAAGTAGGGACTAATGAGGCATATTTAAATTACTATACTGATAATATGGACTGGAGAATTGGTAAGCAAGTTATTAACTGGGGTAGTTCATATAAATTACAGCCGACTGATTATTTCAATCCTTATGATTATACGGCTTTAAAGCCTTTAGATGAAAAACTTGGGATTAAAGCCGTTAAAGGGGTTTATTATACCCCTAATGCCTTAGAAATTACAGGGGTAGTGGTTCCATTTTTTGAAAGTAGTATAGTTAATGACGTAGAAGATGATCTTGAAAATTTACAGGCAGGATTTAAGGTGACCAGGCGGTCTTTTAAGGGTTTTGATTTGTCTGTAAGTGGATATCATGGTTTTGATAAAATTCCTTTAAGTATTCAAGGGGATATAACTTTTGCAGAACTTGACAAGTTTGGATTTGATTTGATTGGTGATATAGGAGAGATGGGAATCTGGACAGAGTGTGTATATGGAATATATAAGGACAATGATTTTGACAATTCTTTAGCGGGAACCTTTGGGGTTGATTATAAATTTACTAATGATTTATATTTAGTTGGCCAGCTTTATTATTTAGAAAGCCGCATTGAGAAGGAAAGTGACACTAAAATGTTTAATTTCCATTTTGATAAACCAGTCTTTAATTTCCATACAATAGAAGGTAAAGTAATCTATGAATTTGAATCAGAAACCTTTGTTTTTGAGCCGCAGTTTACTTATTCTTTAGCTGAAGCAATAGAATTACAGATTGGTGGAACGTTTGTTGAGAGAAATAATGAAGATGTTTCAATTGCTTATGATCTGGGGGAAGATAGGTTTTATAGCAGGTTGAATATAGAATTCTAAACAGACAAAATGAACTGACCTATGTCAAGTAGACAGGTAATTTAATTAAAATATTATGCACATCTGGATGTATGGTTGCGATATTCTAAAGGAGCCATACATCCTAATTTATTTTGAAATCTTCTTTATAAAATTCAATATATTCAACTATTTTTTCTGTTAGTTCTTCAAGAGATTTGAACTTTTTTCCGTAAAACATTTCAGTCTTTAATAAACCGAAGAAACCTTCCATAGGCCCATTATCGATACATTTGCCAACACGAGACATACTCTGAGTCATTTCAGCTTCTTCAACCTTGCTTATAAAGACATTTCCAGTATATTGAAACCCTCTATCACTATGAAATATTGGTTTTGCATCAGGATACATTTTAGTAGCTTTATCAAACATTTTAAATACAAGCTGATTATTATTTCTAAAAGAAAGTTCATACACGATAATACTATTATCATAAAGATTGGATTGTTAACCCTTTTTAAGGTGCTTTTTTCTCGGACATTAAAATCCTATATTCTACAGGGGTAAGATAATCTAATGAACCATGTATTCTGTAATTATTATACCAATTTACATAATCGAATAACTCATATTTCAATTCCTCAAATCTATTAAATATCCTATTAAAAGCATACTCTGTCTTTACTACTTTAAAAACAGCATTATCATAGGAACAGCCTTTCTTGCTCAAAGAACGATCAATACTAAATGCATTTAATAGCTGGTCTATAGCTTTATTTTTGAACTCATTGCCTCTATCAGTATGTAAAATATTGATCTCATTAAGTGGCCTCTGGATACTTGAAAAAGCTTTAATAACAAGTGATGCAGTTTCTCATGCAGCATTACCTGGTGTTGCTTTAGCGTTTATGTTTACTCAAAGAAAGGAGACAGCGGTTCTTTTACTGGGGGCACTTATAACAATAAAATTTGATAGTGCCCTGGCTTTAGTACTATCTGTATAATAGGTATTGTCAATGCTATTTTAGGCTTTCATCTGGCAGTACTTTTTGATGTCTCAATAGCTGGCTCGATATCTTTAGTAATAGGGATATCTTTTATGCTTATATTTGTTTTTGCCCCGGAACGAGGAATTATCACAGTTGTCCGTAGGAGAAGAATACAGGCTATTAATTTTGCGGCTAAATCTCTTTTGTTTCGTATTTATAATCATGAGGTCAATCTAAATAAAAGGGGAGAAAATGCAGTAGAAAACATTTTTGAACACCTTAACTGGAAAAAAGATTTTCTGAATTCTATAATACGAAAGCTAAAACGGGATGGCTTGATAGTAGAAAAAAACGGTATCTTAAAATTGACAAAATCAGGTCAGAAATCTGTTCTGCTTGCCTGTGAGGACGTTATAGCAATTTAAAATTTTATGATTATTACTAGTTCAAATTATAAAAGTAAATTTCCATTTTTCTTTTAAGAGTCTGTTCGAAAAGTCACACACACTTTAAATTGTTTAGTGAGCAAAGCAACACAAAATGTAACGGAGAAAAAAGAGGGAATAAAACTGCATTTATTAGGTCGCCCTAAAAAAATGAGAAATAGGGTGTATGCTGTATATAATTTAATCCTACAAAGATTATTTAGTCCTGATGTTTTTAGTGATTTATTGACTTGATTTATTATTTTCTGTATACTATAAATTAATAGAATAAAGGAATGAAACTGAGAGATATTTTTTTAATTCAAAGTTAGGGATACCTAAATAATTTGGAGTTTAGTTTTGTAACTGAGTGATAGTGGCATTAAACTCAATTTGCCAGTTAGAATCATAATCATTTAACATGTAATTATGGATTATTTTTTAAAAAATTATTCCAAGCAAAAAATAATCAATAATAATAAATAATATAAACAGGAGGTAAAGAAATAATGTTTAGAAATCATAAGAGGATTTTAGGATTGGTTTTTTTGTTTCTTTTATTAATTAATTTTACTATACCAATAAAAGCCACAAATCAAGAGGTGAATTCTGATGAAGAAAAGGACTTAGGTGAGATTGTGGTAACTACTTCTACTAAGACTGAGAAAAAAATAAGTGAAGTTCCACTGATAGTTGAGGTAATTACTGCAGAAGAATTAAAAGAGTCTAATGCCAAGACAGTTATGGAGGCATTGAATTTTATAAATGGAGTTAAGGCAATTCAAGATAGTGGGAGTTGGGGAAATAACGGTGTCCAATTACGTGGTATGGGGAGCAAATATACTTTAGTATTGGTTGATGGTCAGCGTTTCCGTGGTGGGCATAATTGTGTTGATTTATCTACAATTTCTATTGATATGGTGCAGCAGATTGAAATTGTTAAAGGGCCATTTTCTTCACTTTATGGAAGTGATGCCATGGGTGGGGTTATAAATATAATTACTAAAAAAACTCCTAAAAAAAACTATGCTAATCTTTCAGCAGAAGCAGGGTCGAACAATACCAGGAATACTAATTTAAGTGGTGGTTTTAATAAAAATGAAATTGGAGGAAATTTCAGTTTTACACGTCAAAGTTCTGATGGAATAAAAAAAGAAGATAGATATAATAAAGATATTCTAAATGCTAGTTTTGCTCTCGATTTTACTCCTCAAGCTAAGTTTGAATTTAGCCCTTATTATTCAAGATTAGAGCATGAGTATGATGATAGGGTACAAGAGAGGCATGGTTTAAATATGAAATGGAAATTTGAACCTGATGTTTTTTCAAATTTTTACATAAGGAGTTCATTGCTTAATTATAAACATTGGACAACAGATGAAGGAACAAATTATAAAGAGGATTCTACTGAATTAGAGCTAGGTTATAATAGATTGTTGGGCACCAGGCATTTGTTTACTATAGGAGGGGAATATAGTTTAGAAGAACGTGATGATAAGGGTAAAGATTATGAAGAATCCCAGAATATTAAGAGTATATTTATTCAGGACGAAATGGATTTTACACTACTACAAGTTGTTTTAGGAACCAGGATTGATAGTCATGAACTTTGGGGAACAGAGGTCTGCCCTAATTTAGGAGCATCTTATCAGATAAATGAGCTGATGAGGGTTAGAGGGTCGGTAGGTAAGGCTTTTAAAGCGCCAACTTTAGTTAATCTTTATGCAGATGAGTGGAGGATGGGTCCATATTTAGTACATGCTAATGCTGATTTAGAACCAGAAGAATCTCTTGGTTATCAGTTGGGGTTGGACTATGATTTCACCAAAAATGTAACATTAAGTACAACTTTATTTAGGAATGATGTTGATAATTTAGTTAGTTCCAGGATAGAAAGAAATGGCTATCCCTATGATATGTATTGGGAAAATGTAGAAGAGGCGTTAATTCAGGGAGCGGAAATAAATTGTCGTATCAGATTAAGTGAAAATATTAGTGGAACTTTGGGATATACTTTTCTTGATACAGAAAACAAAGAAACAGGAAAAGAATTAACTGATCGATCTAGAGATAGTCTATCTTTTAAGTTTGATTGGAAAACCCCATATGAATTAGATGTTCAATTCTCTAGTATCTATAAAGGGGAATCATATAGTGATGATGAAAATGAGAATAAAGTAAAAGATTATTCTTTAGTTAATGTTGCTTTTAATAAAAGAATTAGTGATAATTATGAAATGTACTTTAATGTTGATAATTTGCTAGGTATTGATGATATAGATAATGAACCTGAAATAGACGGTATTGAATATTACTTAGGTATGGTAGTTAAGTTATAATAAATAAAATAGGGAAAAATAAAAATTTTACATATTAAAATATTAATAGGAGGGAACAATGAATATGATTAAAAAGGGTAAAATAGGTATTGTTTGGGGTTTGTTGTTAGCAATGTTTTTTTTGTTTTCTGGATTTGTGTCTGCTCATAGTCTGTGGATAAATTCTACAGATTATGCACCATCATTTTATGAAAAATTTGGAGGAATGAGTAAGATTTATTTTGGTTGGGGTCATCGTTATCCTGTAGCAGATTTTCCTGATGTTAAGGGATTTAAAGAAATTTCTCTATTTAATGAAGAATTAGGGAAAAAGGAAATTGCTCCAGGAGAGGGAGGGTTTTTAGCAACTTCGTTAAGTTTTGAAAAACCTGGTTTTTATACTGTTTATGCTGCAAAGAAACCAGGATTTTATACTATGCACGTCGATAACGGGAAAATCCATCATAAATTAGGGCCTAAAAGCGGTCTCAAGGGTGTTATTTTAAGTAATTACTATGAACAGTATGCTAAATGCTTAATATCTGTGGGTGAAACAAATGATGATTCTTTTGCTAAACCAATTGGTCAAAAATTAGAAATAATTCCCCTAGACAATCCCTATAAATTTAATGCAAGTAATGGACAGTTTTTACGAGTTAAGGTTTTATTTGATGGTAAACCAGCTAAATTTTGCAAATTATATGCTACTTACAGTGGCTTTTCTAGTAGTGATGATTTTGCCTATGCAACCACAACAAGTAGTGATGGTATAGCCAAAATAAGAATTACTCACTGGGGTCCATGGTTACTAAAAGCCCAGATGAAATTGCCCCCTGAAGGTGAAATGAGTACAAAATGCAATACATTAAGTTATACAGCTACTTTAACTTTTGAAATTCCCTAAAAAATGTGATTCAAAGATATTGTCCATTTAAGTCTCTTAGGATTAATTTTAAGAGACTTATTTTCTTTGAAACCTACTGATTTAGATATTATATATAATATAATTTAATTGAATTATTTGATAAAGAGTAGTATTCTGGTGTATAATGATATTGAAGTTTTATATTATCAAGGAAAAGAAGTAATGGAAAATATAATTTTTTAAGTATATATTAGGGAAACCTAATCACTGTTAGTACAATTAAAGAGAAAGGATGATTATGATGGATAAGACAATGAGTCTTTCTTCATCAATGGAAGATTATTTAGAAACAATATTTTTGATTTCCGAGAAAGAGGGTTCAGCCCGTGTATCCGATATTGCCAGGAAGTTAGAGATTGCTGCCTCCAGTGTAAACGAAGTAGTTAATAAACTATCTAAATTAAAACTGGTAGAACAGGAAAAATATGGACCGGTTATCTTAACTAAAATGGGTAAGGATTATGCAAGAAAAATATCATGCCGACACAAAATTATTAAGAATTTCTTAGTTAATATTTTGAAAGTTGAAGAGGAGATTGCTGAGAAAGATGCCTGTTTAATGGAACATGTAGTTAGTTCTGTTACTATGGAACGGTTAGTTGATTTTCTGGTTAATACAAATAGTATTGATTTAGAAAGCAGTTGTATAAGTGAACTATTTCAGATGACTGAAACCAAGGGAAAAATTTCCCCAGATAGTATTGCTTCATTAAATGAGCTTGTTGTTAATGATTCTGCTAGAATTGTTAAGATTACTGCTAAAGGGAAGAAGAAAAAGAAATTGTTAGAAATGGGTTTGATTCCAGGGACACATATAAAAGTAAAGGGTAAGGCACCTTTAGGAGACCCTATTGAACTTAATGTAAAGGGATATAATTTGAGTTTGCGGAAAAAAGAAGCAGCAGAAATTTATGTAGAGGTGGAGTAATAAAAGGTGGTTAAAATGAAAGCAAGCAAAAAAAATATAGCTGTAGCAGAAAAAGCAGATGAGTTAATAGTTGCTATAGCCGGCAACCCTAACTCAGGAAAGACCAGTATATTTAATCAACTGACTGGTACTAAACAACATGTTGGCAACTGGCCTGGGGTTACGGTAGAGAAGAAAGAGGGTTATTTAAACTATAAAGACCTATCACTTAAGATAGTTGATCTTCCAGGAATATATAGTCTGGGCGCTTATTCAGAAGATGAACTTATTGCTAAAGATTTTCTCCTATCAAAAGGGACAGACCTGGTTATTAATGTAGTAGATGCTACCAATCTGGAACGAAATCTTTACTTAACAACCCAGTTATTAGAAATGGGTGTTCAGCTTATACTGGTTCTGAATATGTATGATGAAGTAAGTAAAAAGAATTTTAATATTGATATTGAAAAGCTTAGTGATTTTCTAGGTGTCCCGGTGGTAAGGACTATTGCGACAAAGGGTAAAGGCATTAATAATTTAGTGGCCAGGGCTGTAGAGGAATTCAGGAAAGATATGGCTATTAATTTTAAAATAGACTATGGAAATGATATTGAAAGGGAGATTGCTGAGATTAAGGCAATTTTGGACAGTAATCCAGGTATAAATAGAGATTATAATACACGCTACTTAGCAGTTGGAATTCTTGAACAGGATGAACACATTATAAAAGAAATTGAAAAAGAAATTACTAATTATTCAATAAACCGGATTAGAAAAAGCCTGGAAAGTATTGAGACTGAAACAGGTGAAGAAAGTGATGCCCTTATAGTTGAGAAAAAATATGCCTTTATCCATGGTCTTGTTAATGATGTGCTTAAGTTTCCCCTGATTAATAGAAATGAGATTTCCTTCAGTGACAGAATTGATAAAATAGTGACCAACCGTTTTCTGGGTTTACCAGTATTTTTTTTAATTATGTGGACTCTCTTTAAAATTACATTTACTTTAAGCAATCCTATAAGCCTTTTTATTAAAGGGTTTTTTGTATATTTAACAGATTTTCTCGAAACGTTTTTACCAAATATTGGGGGTGTTGTATTTTTAAATTCACTGTTTATTGATGGCATCATTGCTGGGGTTGGTGCTGTTTTAGTATATCTGCCGAATATTTTTCTGCTTTTTTTGTGTATTTCTATACTTGAAGATAGTGGATATATGTCCAGGGCTGCTTATGTAATGGATAAAATTATGCAGAATTTTGGTCTGCATGGCAAGTCATTTATTCCCCTTATCCTGGGATTTGGTTGTAATGTTACCGGAGTAATGGCTGCCCGTACACTGGAAAATAGGGATGATAGAGTGATTACTATTCTTATCAATAGTTTTATGTCCTGTTCAGCCAGATTACCTGTTTATATAGTTTTTGCAGCTGTTTTTTTCCCAGGGAAAGAGGGTAATGTTATTTTCTCTCTTTATGTTTTAGGAATAGTTATTGCAATATTTATGGCAAAATTCTTTAGATCTTTTCTTTTTAAGAATGAAACAGGTACATTTGTAATGGAATTACCTCCCTATAGATTACCTGGTATCAGGACTATTCTGATTCATATGTGGCAGAGGGCAAGAACTTTTATTAAAAAAGCCGGGACGATTATATTTGCTGTTGTAATTTTAATCTGGGCTCTGGCAAGTTTACCGGTAGGAGTGGCTTATGCCAGTCAGGAGAGTATGATAGGCAGAATTGCTGACTTTTTGTCTCCCGTTTTTTCGCCCCTTGGTTTGGGAAACTGGCAGGCTACTGCTTCTCTAATATTTGGTGTTTTAGCTAAGGAGGTAGTGGTTGCAGCTCTAGGAGTAGTCTATAGTGTCGGTGATGGGGGATTAAGTACAGTTATAATGAATAATTTTACCCCTTTAAAAGCCTATGTGATGATGATTCTAACATTATTATATACACCGTGTATTGCTACCCTGGCTGCTATTAAAAGAGAGACCAATTCGTGGAAGTGGATGGTCTTTACTGCTGTATATACCTTTATGCTGGCCTGGATAATTGGATTTATTATTTACCAGGGTGGTTTATTGTTTGGATTAAAATAAGAAAATAATATAAGATTTTCCTCCTGATAAAATTGCTATAATTAGTGGAGTGTATTATAATAAATGATGTTAATAATTAATAATACATAAATATTACAGTTATTATTTTTGGGGGGTTTTCTTTTTTATGTTAAAGAAATTTAGTAGTTATTATAAAAAACACTGGAAATTATTTGTACTGGATATTTCCTGTGCCTTTTTAATGTCAGGCTTAGATCTTGTTTTTCCAATCTTTATTCAGAAGCTAGTCGATACATATTTTCCAGATAGGAATTTTACTATAGCGGCTAGACTGGTGTTTATTCTTATAGTGCTTTATCTTTTTCGCTTTATTTTACAATATATAGTTCACTTCTGGGGTCATGTTGTTGGTATTAGGATGGAGACTGATATGAGGGAAGAGATTTTTAGCCATCTCCAGAAGCTTTCTTTTAAGTTTTATGATGATAATAAGGTTGCTTATCTTATGTCCCGAATTGTTAATGACCTTAATAATATTTCTGAGCTAGCTCATCATGGTCCTGAAGACTTTTTTATTTCTGTGATCATGATTATTGGTTCTTTCCTTATTATGGCTGGAATGAGTTTGAAACTGGCTTTGGTAACCTTTATGCTGCTGCCGCTGATGATATTCTTTTCTCTTAAATTGGGTCAAAAAATGTATATTGCCTTTAAAGATATCAGAGAAAAGGTTGCTGAGGTAAATTCTATTATTGAAGATAGCCTTAGTGGTATCAGGGTAGTTAAATCGTTTACTAATGAAGGTTTTGAAAAGAAGAAATTTGATGAAGGTAATAATCAGTTCCGCCGTTCCCGGGAATATGCCATGAAAAATATGGCCCGTTTTCATGCCGGGATGAACCTGTTTATCAATCTAATCAGGGTTGTTACACTTGGTGCTGGTACATATTTTATTTACCGGGGCGAATTGAGTACAGGTCAATTAGTAGCTTTTCTCTTTTATGTCAATATGTTTATGCAGCCGATAAGAAGGTTAGTAAATTTTAATGAGCAATTGCAGAGGGGTATGTCTGGTTTTAGCCGCTTTACCAATATACTGGCTATTAAACCGCAGATAGAAGATAAAAGTGATGCTATTGAAATGGATGATGTGAAGGGGAAAATTAAATATCAGAATGTTAGTTTTAGTTATGATAACAAATCACATGTACTAAAAAATATTAATATTGAAGTAGAACCAGGACGGACAGTAGCTTTTGTTGGCCCTTCTGGGGCCGGTAAAACAACTATTTGTAATCTGTTACCCCGTTTTTATGAGATAGATAGTGGTAAGATTTTTATAGATGGAGTAGATATAAAGGATATCAAACTCAATTCATTGCGGAATAATATCGGTATAGTACAACAGGATGTATTTTTGTTTAATGGGACTGTCAGGGATAATATCCTTTATGGAAATTTCAAAGCAACAGATGAAGAGATAGTTGAAGCAGCCAGGAAAGCCAATGCCCATCAATTCATTAAAAATATGGAAAATGGCTATGAAACAGAGATTGGTGAAAGAGGGGTCAAGCTCTCCGGGGGTCAGAAACAGAGATTATCGATTGCCAGGTCATTTTTAAAGAATCCACCGATTTTAATTTTAGATGAGGCCACTTCCTCACTGGATAATCAGAGTGAAAAGATAATCCAGGCTTCACTGGAAGAGTTAGCCAGAGGTAGGACAACACTGGTTATTGCCCACCGGCTTTCTACAGTGAAAAATGCTGACGAGATCCTTGTTCTGACTGATGAGGGTATTGTAGAAAGGGGCAGACATGAAGAACTCATCAAGAAAGAAAATGGTGTATATAAGAAATTGTATCAGACGGAATTTAATACTGAGTTAACGGCAGCTGATAGTTTGTTTTAGGATAAAAGTTTGTCTGTGAAATGTTTAAATTTATTTTAATTCTAATAGTTATTTGACCTTTTGTTCTGTAATATAGTATAATTACATTAGAGTTTAATTAAAAATTACAAAATATGTACAAATTATTACAAGATATATTTTTGAGCTATGTGTTATTATAAATCAGTAATATATAGCAATAAAAAAAGGAGCGGGATAATTTTATTTGTTTGTTACAATAAAATATAATTGAGTTCCATTAATGGTTTTTAAAATTAATAGGGAAAACGGTGAGAGACCGTTGCTGTAGTCGTAGCTGTAACAGCCTGTATAAGTATTTGCATATCCACTGTTTTTAAACGGGAAGGATAGGCATGAAATAATTGTTAGGGGCTGGAGCCAGAAGACCTGCCATTATTGTGTACTTCGTATTTCCTCCGGCATTAGAGGTAACGAGGGATAACTCATGTTTGAATAAGTATTAATATGTGCTGATTTAGATATGATTATTTTTGCCTTTCCCCGGAAAGGCGTTTTTTTATTATTATACAATCGTTAAATGATGTATTTATTACTATTTATACATAAAACATGATTATTCACAGCTGCCTTTTTTAGAAGAGGCAGCTTTAATATTATATATTAATTATACTATAAGAAAGAGAGATAAAAATGGGCCAGAAAAATTTGAAAAACTATATTTTATTACTTGTTTTTTCATTAGTGATAGTTTTATTAGGGTCAACTTATGTCTTTGCAGATAACACTATTATCCTAACAGATTCTGATGGTTACAGAGTTAAAATTAAACTCCCTGTGAAAAGAATTATTTGTCTTAGTGCTCCTTTAAATGAAATGCTTATTGCCCTAGATGCTGGTAATAAAATAATAGGAAGGGATGATTGGAGTGCTACCTCAGCTGCTTTGAGTATGCTAGAAGATGTACCAATTGTTGCAAGTTCTTCATATAGACCGCAAATTGAGTCTATTATAGAGTTGAACCCTGATGTTATTATTGCTGATACCATGCTTCAGGATGATGCCCGCAAAAAGTTCAATGATTTTGGTATTCCAACAATAGCTGAAAGAACTTCTGAAGCCAGTAATCTTTTTAATGTAATTAGAAAATTAGCTAAGATTGTTAATAATGAAGAGAAAGCTACGGAGTTAATTGCTTTTATATCTCAGTATAGGGTCTTAATTAAAGAGAGAGTTGCTGGACTGAAGGAAGACGAAAAAACACGTATTTATTGGGAATGGAGAGGCAAGTATAAAACCGGAAGTTCTAAAGCGACTGTCCAACCGCGAATTGAATTGGCAGGTGGGATAAATATCTGTGCTAATACTGTGGGAAGATATCCTGAGGTTTCCAGTGAGTATGTAATTCAAGAAAATCCAGAATTAATAATTAGGATGGAAAGTCCTGGAGTTTCTAATGAAGAAATGAAAGAGTCTTGGAAGGAAATAATCAACAGAACAGGTCTTAAAAATACATCAGCTGTTAAGAATGACAGGGTATATGTAATGACCTGGCTTGTAAATAGTGGGTTGCCTTCGGTAGTTGGAGACTTATATTATGCTAAACTTGCTCACCCTGAATTGTTTGCCGATATTGAACCACAAGCAGTATATGCAGATTTAATGAATAAGTTTTTTAGGATAAGTATTGATGATAATAAACAATTAATATTTCCAGAATATTAGTCTGAACAAATAGGGGGAAAAAGTGTTTAATACTAAATTAAGTAAGAGTTTATATTCTAGGATAATAGCTAAAAGGGTATTGCTGTTAATTTTAATGGCTGTGATTTTGCTGTTAGTTTTAGGTTATTCTATAACCCTGGGGGTTGCTGATATAACTATGAAAGATGTTTATGGGGTTATATTACAAAAAATAACAGGGATTACTCTTGGTAATTATACAAATTTTGATCAAGGAATAATATTAAAAATCAGATTACCTCGAGTATTATTGGGGTTAATTACTGGTTTATCATTAGGGGCTAATGGTACTGTTATGCAGTCATTATTACGCAACCCCCTAGCTAGTCCCTATACATTAGGTGTTTCTTCAGCTTCGGCTTTAGGGGCAGGGATGGCTATTGTTTTGGGAAATTATATCCTTGGTACAGAAATGATGGTTCAATATGGTTCCTGGATAATAATAATGGGGGCTTTTGTAATGGGTATTTTGAGTATTATTTTAATTAATGTGATATCATCTTTAAAAAAAGGTGGAGCAGCCACTTTGATTCTGGCCGGGGTAGCTTTAAGCTATCTCTTTTCAGCAGGAATATCTTTTCTAAAATATACTTCTAATCATGAGCAACTTGCTGAATTAACTATCTGGTTGATGGGTGGTCTATATCGAGCAGAATGGATTGATGTTTTAATACTGACACCAATTATGATAATTTGTTTTATATTTTTAATTAAATTAGCCTGGGACATTAATACATTAAACGCTGGTGAAGAGGTGGCTAAAAATTTAGGAATAGATGTAAAAACATTGCGGAGAAAGGGGAGTTTTATTACAGCTTTATTAACAAGTTGTGTGGTGGCTTTTACTGGTATTATTGGATTTGTTGGTCTACTTGCACCTCATGTTTGTAGGATGATATTTGGAAATGATAATAGATTTTTAATTATTGCATCGGGACTAATGGGAGCAATTATTCTGGTACTAGCTGATACAGCAGCCAGGTTAATTATTAATCCTACAGAATTACCTATAGGCATAATCACCTCTATATGTGGAGCTCCATTTTTTCTTTATATTTTAATTAGAAGAAAAAGTGATTATTTTTGAAAATTAGAGTAAGGGGAGGTTTATTCTCTTTTGAAGTAAATTCAGGGGATAAGGGTTATAGAATATGGATATTAAATGTCAAGATTTATATTTTGCTTATAATAAAGATGATGTGATTAAAAAAATCAATTTGGAAATAAAATCAGGGCAACTGACAAGTATTGTTGGGCCCAATGGGATTGGTAAGTCTACTTTGCTTAAATGTTTATGTAATATATATAAGCCTAAGCATGGGGTTGTTTATTTAAATGGTAAGGAAATAGTCAGCATGAATTCACGGACACTAGCTAAAAATCTGGCTTATGTTCCGCAGAAGCAGGCTATTAGTTTTAGTATGACAGTTTATGAAATGATCCTATTGGGCAGGAGACCTTATATCAAATGGAAGGTATCAGCAAATGATGAAGCGATTGTAGAGTCTATTCTAAATAAATTTAAGATTATGCATCTGGCTGAAAGAGAAATTAACACCCTGAGTGGAGGAGAAAAACAAAAAGTAGCTATTGCCCGTGCCCTGGCTCAGGAACCTAATATCCTTTTTCTTGATGAACCTACATCTAGTCTTGATATAAATCATCAACTAGAAGTAATCAGTAATCTTCGGAGTCTTGTATATCAAGAAAGTAAAGCTGTCGTAGTGGTATTACATGATCTTAATTTAGCGAATAGATTTTCAGATAAGGTATTTTTGATGGGAAAAGATGGTTTTTATAAAGAGGGATCTCCTGAAGAAGTACTTAGTTCAGAGAATATAAAGGATATATATAATCTAGAGGTAGAAATAATAAACACTAGTCAGGGTAAATATATCATTCCTCGGGATACTGGAATTTTTTGAACTACCAAAATATTCTAGGTATAGCTATATATTTTTAGAAAAAGATTATGATTTTATCTTTAAAGGAGATGGAGAAAATGAATAGAAAAGTAGCAGTGTTTTTGTTTTTTTTGTTAATAATTAATGTGGTAGTACCAGTTGTTATGGCTGAGGAGATAGATAAAGAAAATATTTTAACTTTAGATGAGGTTATAGTGACTGCTTCTAAATATCAAGAAAAGTTATCAGAGGCTGCGGTAAGTATAGAAGTAATAAATCAAGAAGAGATAGAGAGAAAGAATGTTAGTGATGCAGGTGAATTATTAAAGGGTATTCCAGGAATAAATTTTGAATATAGAAGTCTTAATGGTTCAAAACAAGTTTCTATTCGTGGTGCAAATACTAATCAGGTTTTAGTTTTAATTGACGGTCAACCTAGTAATTGGGCCAAGAATAATATAGGGAATTTAGCCAAAATTCCTGCTGAGCAGATTGAAAGAATAGAAATAGTCAAAAGTCCTGCTTCTGCCTTATATGGTGCTAATGCTTTAGGGGGAGTAATTAATATTATTACTAAGAGTGGTAGTCAGGAACCAATTACTAATGTAAAATTAGCTTATGGATCTTATGATATGCGGGAGTATTATTTAGGACATAGTGGGAGAACAAATAAGTTAGGGTATAATATAATGGTTAAGAAAAGAGAAACAGATGGTTATGCTGAAGATGGTAGTGATAAATTAAAGCAAAGTAATATTTTTACTAAATTTAATTACCAATTAGATCAGTTTTCTAAAATTAATATATCTTTAAGATATACTGATATGGACACTGATATTAATGATTATAATGCTAATGAGCCTTATCATAATGATGAAGATTTTAACTTGAATCTTCAGTGGAAAAAACAGACTGATAGTAATGAGCATAGTGTAGTTGTTTATCATAACCAACACGATAATACAGATTTTAAAAAAGATAAGGAACATAATACTAGAGATTTAGGAATAAATTATGATCATACCAATTATTATCAACAACATATTATTACTTATGGTTTAGAGTTTGTACAGAGTGAGATTGATAGTGATACTTATTTAAAACATGATAATCTGAATCAAGCCTTATTTATTCAAGATGCGTTTAAGATAAATGATAGATTAAAGTTTAATTTAGGTTGTCGTTATGATAATCATGAAGAATACGGTTCTGAATTCAGTCCTAAACTAGGAACGGTTTATAATTTTAATTCAAGAGTTAACTGGTATACTGCAGTAGGGAAGGCTTATCGGGCTCCATCATATAGCGAATTATATCTCCCACAATCTAAGATGAGCTCGGCTTATTATGTTGGTAATCCGGATTTAGACCCAGAGATTGCTATAGTATATGAAACTGGTCTAAGGTATTTAGACAAGGGATTAAAAACAGAATTGAGCTTATTTAAAAGGGATGTTGATGATTTGATAGATTATTTAACAACTTATGAGTATATAGATGGCAAATACTCTAAAGTGAAGACTAAAACCAATATTAATTCAGTGAGGATTACAGGGTTTGAAGTGAGCTTGCTTAAAGAATTAAATGATAGTTTTTCGACAAATTTTAATTATACCTATTTAGATGCTAGAGACGAAGAGAATGATGAACAATTAGATGGTAAACCATATCATACAGCTAATTTAGGGTTGGCTTATCAAGAGCAAGATATTAGTAGTAGTGTAGATTGTAGATTTGTAGGAAGCAAAGCTGATGGGAGTGAGATGATAGATGCTTATTTTGTTGTTGATTGGAGTCTAAGTAAAGAGATAGTTAAAGATACAGATTTATCATTAAAGATTAATAACTTGCTTGATCGGGAATATACAACTAATGGAACTAGTGAGATGCCAGGACGGAATTATGTGATAGAACTTAGTAAGAGATTCTAAGTTTAAAAATACTCAATTGTGCAATATTTAAGTGCTACTTATATAGTTTATCAAAAAAGGGGATTATTGATGAATAAAATATATGTATTGGGGATTGGCCCTGGTCATCGTGATTATTTATTAAAAATCACAAAAGATATTATTGCCAGTTCAGATGTACTGATTGCTGGAAAGCGGGCTTTAGAAATGTTTGCTGAGCTGGATAAAGAAAAGATTCAGATTACAGCTGAGTTAGAGAAAATCAGGGATTATATTCTAGCCAATTATCAAAAAAAATGTATTTCAGTGCTGGTTTCTGGTGACCCTGGACTGTACAGTATGATGAATTACTTAAAAAAAGAGATAGCTCAAGAGTTATTAGAGGTTATTCCAGGAATAAGTTCTCTACAACTGGCTTCGGCCAGGATAAAATTAAATTGGCATGATCTGAAAATTAGCAGTCTACATGGTAAAAATAATAGGGAAAAATTTTTAAGGGAAGTCAGGACAAATGATAAAGTGGGTTTATTTACAGACAGTAAATTTCCTCCTGATCAGATTTCCTCATTTTTACTTAAGCAGGGTATAGCAAATAGACAGGCTGTAGTCTTTGAAAACCTCTCCTATCCTGAGGAAAGGATTGTCAGGGGTAGTCTGCAG